>NZ_JBAKHV010000004.1:0-193393 GCF_036906775.1 Micromonospora sp. CPCC 205561
CAGGGCGTGCACGTGCCGGCCCAGCCCGCCGACCAGCACCGGCGGGTACTCCCAGGAGAGCATCAGCACCCGCTGTCGCCGGGCGGGGTGGATGTCGATCACGTCGGCGTCAGGTGACATGCGGCCCCCTTTGAGTTGTCCCCGAGCGCGCGCCGGCCGGCACCGTGGCCGGTGCTCGTCGACTGTCGCGACTGGATCGGGACCCATCCTGCTGGTGGCTGGATAACCGGCGGAGACGCCGCCGTTGCGGTCGTGTAAAGCGCTACCGGCTGATCGTGCGGACGCGCAGCAGCTCGGCGACCGACCACGCCTGGAAGGGGCACCCGGTCGCGGCGTGCGGGGCGAGGCCGTCCGCCGTCTCACTTACCGATCCTAGTCCATACTCGGTCAGATGCGCCTCGATGCCGACGAAAAGGTCATCGAGTGGCATCTTGGCGCGTCGGGCCGCGTCGGCGTACGGGCCGAGCAGCCACGGCCAGACGGTACCCTGGTGGTAGGCGCCGTCCCGCTCGGCCGGACCGCCCCGGTGCCGCCCGACGAACTCCGCCGAGTCGGGGGAGAGGCTGCGCGGACCGAGCGGGGTGAGCAGCCCGCCGGCGATCCGCCGCAGCGTCGGCTCGTCGGGCTCCAGCGGGGCGTACGGCAGCGACCAGGCCAGCAGCTGGTTCGGGCGGAGCAGGTCGTCGTCGTGGTGCGCGGCCCCGCCCAGCGGGTACGCCGGCGCGGGCGCGTCCACCACGTCGTGCAGCCAGCCCGCGGGCGCCGGGAACCGGTCCCGGAACGCGGCCACGGCCCGCCCGTGCAGCCGCCACAGCTCGCCCGCGTCCCGCCCCGCCAGCTCGGTCAGCTCTGCCAGGCCGGCCAGCCCGTTGACCCAGAGCGCGTTGACCTCCACCGGCTTGCCGGTGCGCGGCGTGACGGGCACCCCGTACACCCGGGCGTCCATCCAGGTCAGCGCCGTCCCGGGGGTGCCGCCCTGGGTGAGCAGCCCGTCGGCCGGGTCGACGGCGATGCCGAACCGGGTGCCGGCCAGGTGCGCCCCGACCACCGAGTGCAGCGCGGGCAGCAGCTCGTCGCCGAGGTCGGTGTCGCCGGTGACGGTGACGTGCCGGCTCACCGCGTGCAGGAACCACAGGGTCGCGTCGACGGTGTTGTACTCCACCCGCCCGGTGTCGGCGGTGTTGGCGAGCATCCCCTCCGACAGCGTCGCCGCGTACGCCCGCAGCAGCTCACGCCCTTCGTCGTGCCGGTTGGTGCAGAGGAACAGCCCCTCGTAGGAGATCATCGTGTCCCGCGACCAGGCGCCGAACCACGGGTACCCGGCCACCACGTCCGGCCCGGTGGCCGTGCGGATCACGAACGCGTCGGCGGCCAGCGCGAGCGTCGCCCCGACCGGGTCGGCGGGCCGCGCGGCGGCCACCACCCGCCGGTTGCGGGCCCGGGCCGCCGCGACCACCTCGGTCGCCGGCGGTGGCTCCTCGGCCAGGTCGCCGGCCCAGGCGAGCACCGCCACCGTGTCGCCGGGGCGTTCCAGCTCGCCGCAGAAGCGGCCGGCGTACCAGAGGTCCTCGTCGGGGTTCAGGCCCCGCGCGGCCTCCTCGCGGTGGTGCGCGCCCAGCCACCACTGGCCCTCCGGGGTCCAGTCCGGCCCGGCGAGCCGGAACCCGCCCTCGACCACCGCCCCGCCCGGCACCGGCTCCACCCGGGGGGCCGGCCCGTCGGCGCGGCGCTCGCCGTGCGCGTCGCGCCAGGTGCAGACCGCCGCCAGGTCGAGCCGGACCGGGCCGCCGGAGACCAGCCGGTGCACCACCGCCACGCACGGGCGGCCGTACGTGATCGCCAGCTCCCGCTCGATCACCACGTCGCCGATCCGCCACCGCCACCGGGGCAGGCCGTCGGTCAGGTCGAAGCGCTCCAGCAGCTCGAAGCCGCGCGGGTCGATCTCGCCGGAGGCCCACTCGTGCGCGCCCAGGCGCACCCGGGCGCCCGAGGGCAGCACCACGGCCGGGTCCAGGCCGACCAGTCCCACCCGACGGGACGCCGGCGTCTCGCCGGCCACCACCAGCAGGCCGTGGTACCGGCGGGTACGCAACCCGCTCACCGTGCCGGTGGCGTAGCCGCCGAGACCGTCGGTGACCAGCCACTCCCGGGCGGCCCCGCCGGTCGGCTCGGCGCAGACCTGCGGACCGAAGCTAATGTCGATCAACTTTCCTCCACCGACGGCGGGGTGTGACACACCACGACGAGAATGGCTCCTGTGGTGAAGTCCCCCGGGGGCGTCGAAGATGTCCGAGTGATCACCGACGCGCCGCCCCCCGACGACTCCGCGCCCGACCCCGAACGGCTCCGGCTGGCTCAGGCCGACGCCGGGGAACAGGACTGGCGCGCATGGGGTCCCTATCTCTCCGAGCGGGCGTGGGGGACGGTACGGGAGGACTACAGCGAGCACGGTACGGCCTGGGACTACTTCCCGCACGACCACGCGCGGTCCAGAGCCTACCGGTGGAGCGAGGACGGCATGGCGGGCGTCTGCGACGACCGGCAGACCTTCTGCTTCGCGCTGGCCCTGTGGAACGGCCGGGACCCGATCCTCAAGGAGCGGATGTTCGGTCTCGGCGGCGACGGCGGCAACCACGGGGAGGACGCCAAGGAGTACTGGTGGTACGAGGACTCCACCCCCACCCACTCCTGGATGCGCTGGCGCTACCACTACCCGCAGGCCGCCTTCCCGTACGACGAACTGGTCGCGGTGAACGCGCTGCGCGGCCGCGACGACACCGAGTACGAGCTGGTCGACACCGGCATCTTCGACGACGACCGGTACTGGGCGGTGACCGTCGACTACGCCAAGGCGGCACCGACCGACCTCTGCGTCGTGGTCACCGTGGCGAACCGGGGCGACCGGGCGGCCACCCTGCACGTGCTGCCCACCCTCTGGTTCCGCAACACCTGGGCGTGGGGTCTGCCCGGCGGCGACCGGGTG
The DNA here is from genome assembly GCF_036906775.1 of Micromonospora sp. CPCC 205561. Lineage (NCBI taxonomy): Bacteria > Bacillati > Actinomycetota > Actinomycetes > Micromonosporales > Micromonosporaceae > Micromonospora > Micromonospora sp. CPCC 205561. Next base: position 2,984 of record NZ_JBAKHV010000004.1, read on the forward strand.
CCCCGCCTGGTCGGCGAGGGGTCGCGGCTGGTCGGCGAGCACCGGGTGCTCGGCCAGCTGCTGCTGGAGGGCGACGGCGAGCCCACGCCGCTGCTCTGCGACAACGACACCAACGCCGAGCGGCTCTGGGGGCTGCCGGGCCGCTCCCGCTATCCGAAGGACGGCATCAACGACCACGTCGTCGACGGGGCCGCGACGGTCAACCCGGCGCGGGAGGGCACCAAGGGCGCGCTGCACTACGTGCTGAACGTGCCGGCCGGGGCGCAGCGGCGCATCCGGCTGCGGCTGACCCGCACCGCCCCGCCGCCCGGCGGCGGCACGCCCCCGCCGGCGGACCTGGGTGACGGCTTCGAGGCGGTGCTCTGGGCCCGGCGGGCGGAGGCGAACCGCTTCTTCGGTGGGGTGATCCCGGCCGCGGCGACCCCCGACGAGGCGCTGGTCGCCCGGCAGGCGATCGCCGGGCTGATGTGGGGCAAGCAGTTCTACCACTTCGACGTCACGCGCTGGCTGGAGGGCGATCCCGGCTCCACGCCCCCGCCGGCGGGCCGCCGGCACGGACGCAACAGCTCCTGGCGGCACATGACGAGCTTCGACGTCATCTCCATGCCGGACCCGTGGGAATACCCCTGGTACGCGGCCTGGGACCTGGCCTTCCACTGCGTCAGCATCGCCCGCGTCGACCCCGGCTTCGCCAAGGAGCAGCTGCTGCTCCTGCTCCGCGAGTGGTATCTGCACCCCAACGGCCAGATCCCGGCGTACGAGTGGGCGTTCGGCGACGTGAACCCGCCGGTGCACGCGTGGGCGGCGCTGAAGGTCTTCGAGATCGACGGCGGCCGGGACCACGACTTCCTGGCCCGGGTGATGCACAAGCTGCTGCTCAACTTCACCTGGTGGGTCAACCGCAAGGACACCGGCGGCAACAACGTCTTCGAGGGCGGCTTCCTCGGGCTGGACAACGTGGGCCCGTTCGACCGGTCGGCGGCGCTGCCGGTGGCCGGCGTGCTGGAGCAGTCCGACGGCACCGGCTGGATGGCCATGTACGCGCTGAACCTGCTCGACATCGCCGTCGTGCTGGCCGAGCACGACCACACCTGGGTCGACACCGCCACCAAGTTCTTCGAGCACTTCGCCTACATCGCCGCGGCCGCGTACGAGCAGGGGCTGTGGGACGCCGAGGACGCGTTCTTCTACGACGTGCTGCGCCTCGCCGACGGCTCGAAGGTGCCGCTGAGGGTCCGCTCGGTGGTCGGCCTGCTGCCGCTCGCGGCGACGACCCGGCTCACCGCCCGCACCCTGCACCGACTGCCCGAGCTCGGCGCCCGGCTGCGCTGGTTCCTCGCCAACCGCCCGGAGTACGCCGACGTGATCGGCGCCCGGCGGCTCGGGCCGGACGGCCGCCAGCACCGGCTGCTCTCCATGGTCGGCCCGGAGCAGATCGTCCGGCTGCTCGCCCGGATGCTCGACACCGACGAGTTCCTCTCCGACTACGGCCTGCGTACCCTCTCCCGGGCCCACCTGGACAAGCCGTTCTCGGTGACCCTCGGCGGCCAGGAGTTCAGCGTCGGCTACGAGCCGGCCGAGTCCACCAGCGGGCTGTTCGGCGGCAACTCCAACTGGCGCGGCCCGATCTGGATGCCGACCAACTTCCTGCTGATCAGCGCGCTGCGCGACTATGCCGCCTTCTTCGGCGACGACCTCCAGGTGGAGTATCCGACGCGCTCCGGGGTGAAGCGGACCCTCGACGAGATCGCCGACGACCTCTCCGCGCGGCTGATCTCCCTCTTCACCCGGGACGGCTGGGGCCGGCGGCCGATCTACGGCGCCGCCCAGCTCTTCCAGACCCACCCGGACTGGCGCGACCTGATCTGCTTCCCCGAGTACTTCCACGGCGACAACGGCGCCGGCCTGGGCGCCTGGCACCAGACCGGCTGGACGGCGCTGGTCGCCGACCTGATCCTCACCCTGCGCCGCTGAGGCCGGCCGCCGCCCGCACCCACGCCGCCGAGGCCGCCCACCGCCCGCCCCGTGCCCGTCGGGGCCACACGCCGCGTCCGCCCCGGGTGCGGCGTGCCGCCCGGCCGCCCCGCGGAGTCGCCAATCCGTCGCGAACCTGTCGCGCACGGTGACGCTCGCTAGCATCGACGGGGTGTCGTCAGCAGACGGAGCAGACGCCGCCCCGGCCGAGCGCGAGCGCGCCGTGCTGGCCGCCCGGCGGCTGGCCGAGGCCGAGGGCTGGGCGGCGGTGACCCCACCGCCGGCTGGCCGAGCGGACCGGGATCGAGATCGAAGCCCTGTACCGCCGCTTCCCGGACCCGGCCGCGCTGATGTCCGCCGTGGCGGTGCGCGGCTTCGCCGACCTTGCCGCCGCGCTGGCCGCCGCCCGGGCCGTCGCCGCCGAGGACGACGGCTGCGGCTGGTCGGCCGTGGTGACGGCCTATCTGGACTTCGCGTACGCCAGTCCCGAGGTGTACGACGCGATGCTCGCGCACACCGCGGACCTCACCCTGGGCCGGGACCCGGGACCGGGGGCGCCCCGCGCCGCCTTCGCGGAGCTGCGCGCGGCCCTGGCGCCGCTGGCCGCCGGCCGCGACCCCGACACGCTCGCCGAGGTCGGCTGGGCGCTGCTGCACGGCACGGTCATGCTGACCCGGGGCGGCCGGCTGCGCCCGGAGAAGCAGGAGCAGCGCGAGGAGCTGATCGTGGCCCGGCTGCTCGCCGGCCCGTGACCCGGTCGGACGCCCGGTCGGGACGGCCCCCGCCGCGCCACCCGCCCCACCGCGCCGACGGCGCGGCGCGGATGGCGGCGGCGCGACGGGCCGCCGAAAACCGGGTGAGCGGGGCCGGCGGCCCGCAGTACCGTGGCCCGGCCGCCGACAGGAGGGAAGCGATGGGGGACACGACGCGCCGGCGCGACGGACAGGTGCTCGTCTTCGACGCCGACGACACGCTCTGGGAGAACAACGTCCTCTTCGAGCGGGTGATCGACGACTTCCTGGAGTGGCTGGACCATCCGACCCTCGACCGGGCCGCGACCCGGGCCATCCTGGACGACATCGAGCGGGCCAACACCGTCGCGCACGGCTACGGCAGCAAGGTCTTCCTGCGCAGCCTCGGAGAGTGTCTGGAGCGGCTGCGGCAGCGGCCCGCCACCGTGGCCGAGCAGCGCGAGATCGAGGATCTGGCGGCGGCCCTGGTGGCACACCAGGTGGAGCTGATGCCCGGGGTGGCCGAGGCCCTGGACGCCCTGGCCGGCCGGCACGAGCTGCTGCTGCTGACCAAGGGCGAGCAGGAGGAACAGCAGCGCAAGCTCGACGCCTCCGGGCTGCTGCACCACTTCCGGGCCGCGCACGTCGTGCGGGAGAAGGACGTCGACACCTACCGGTGGCTGACCCGGGAGCACGGCTTCGACCCGGCCGTCACCTGGATGATCGGCAACTCCCCGAAGTCCGACATCCGGCCCGCGCGCGCCGCCGGGCTGAACGCCGTGTTCATCCCCAACGACAACACATGGGTGCTGGAGCACGACGAGCTGGACCCGGCCGACACCGGCGTGCTGCGGCTGTCGGCCTTCACCGAGCTGCTGCGCCACTTCTGAGCCGTATCCTGCCTTCGGGCAACGGCTCCGCACGACCCGGGCGCGGTGGTCGCCTCGACGGGAAACAGCGTCGGCCCGTAGGGCCGCGTTACGTCGAGATGCCGCTTTTTCGCCTTGCCATCAATCACGCTCGGTCGGCCCGCTTCGTCCTTGTCCGGGCGGGACTGACACGCCTAGCCTGATTCGGCGCTCACGGCTCTTCGGGGTGAGTCGGGAGTGTGCGGGGAGTCCGGTGGTGGGCACCGAGGAGCTGAGTGCAGGCGGCAGGCTCGCCGTGTCGAGCCCGGCGTGGGCGGTGCCACGCCCGCGCGCCCGGCCGGCGACGCCAGCCACCACGCCGGACGGCTCAGATCAGGACCGGGGAGTTGCGGCCCCGGTCCTGATCGCCTCCGGCGGCCGTTCCCACCCCGGTCGCCACGCGGAGATCGGGAGCGCGTGCCGGCAGTGGACCACCGCAGGGCACGTCGGCTGCCAGGATGGCCGACATGAAGCGGAGAACTCTCATCCTCGCCGCCGTCGGCGGCGCGGTCGCCCCCGCCCTCGTCGCCCCCGCGACGCCTGCTGCCGCGGCGACCGGAGACGCCACCTGGAGCACCACGACCGTGGCCCGCCACCCCTCCGACCGGCGCAGGTGGGTCGAGCCGGGCAACCGCGCGGCCCGGCTGCGGACGCTGCCGGTGGAGACCAGGCAGGTCGTCATCGTCGGCGGGAACGGCTACGCCACCACCCACGCGACCCTGGAGACGTACGCCAAGGTGTTGGGCCACTGGCGGCCGGTCTCGGGCGCGTTGCCCGCCCGGATCGGCTCGAAGGGGTTCAGCGACAACCACGTGGAGGGCGTGCCGAACACCCCGACCGGGGTCTACTCGATCGGCCCGACCATGTACGGCATCGCGGCCGACCCCGGGGTGCGTTACCCGTACCACCGGCTGGTCAGCGGCGACTGGTGGAACGAGAACCCGCAGTCGGCCGCGTACAACACCTTCCAGCACAGCGCCACCAACCCCGGCGGCTACAGCGAGGCGCTGTGGAAAGAGGTTCCCGCGTACACGCACTTCGCGGTGATCACCTACAACATGGCGCCGAACGTGGCGAAGCCCGTGCCGTACGCGGGCAGCGGCATCTTCCTGCACGAGTTCAGCACCAGCGGCGGCAACGCCACCGCCGGCTGCGTCAGCCTCTCGCACCGCCACCTGGTCGGCGTCCTGCGTTGGCTGAACCCGGCGCTCTCCCCGCGCATCGTGATCAGTCCGTACGCGAACCTCGGCCGCTACTGACCCCCCGGCGACGACGGATCGGCGAGCACGCGGACGACCGGCGGACGCGCACGGGGCCGACGCGCGTCGACCGCGCCGGCCCGGGGGCCCGGCGCGGTCGACGGTCGGGTGTCTCAGGAGGCCTCGCCCCGGACGATCGCCACCGCCACCCGGCAGAACTCGTCCATGTCCGGGTTGAAGCCGGCCGCGATGTCGGGGTGCAGGCCGGAGCGGGTCTCCTCGAGCAGCCGCTGGCAGACCTGTTCGACCGGCTCGCCCGCGTAGCTGGCGGTGACCCGTTCCGTGGCGGCCTGCAGGGCCGAGGTCAGCTGGTCCTCCAGCGGGCCCCGCAGCTTCTGCTGCACGGCGTCCAGCCCGCGAGGGTCCAACGTGACATGTGGCTCCGACATCGGCACTCCCTTCGTCGGCGTCCGCGGTACCCCGCCGCGGCCCGCGGTCAAACCACCACGACCGGCCCGGACAGCGGAGCCCGCCGGCGTGCGTCGGCGCGGGAGCACGGGCGTCCCGCACGACGGCACCTCCCCGTGGGGACGATCCTGCCCAACCGACGGGGCGGCGGAGGGGTGTTCCCGCGAGAACCAACCGATCAGGGCGGGCCGCCGGCGGCCGGCGGCCGCGCCGCTCACCCGGCGGAACGCGCGAAGGCGCAGAACTCGTTGCCCTCCGGGTCGGCGAGGATCCACCAGCTGATCGCGTCGTCCGGCTCGCGCAACAGCGTCGCACCGGCCCGGATCAGTGCCGTCGGCTCGGCGTCGGTCAGGTCGACGTCCCAGTGCTGGCGATTCTTGACCGTCTTGCGCTCGGGCACGGGGTCGAAGACCCAGTGGTCCCAGGGGAAGCCGGCCGCACCCACCACCGACGCGGCGCCGTCGTCGCCCGCGTCGACCGTGCCGCCCGTCGCGCGGGCCCACCAGGCGGCCTGGGCGGCCGGGTCCGCGGCGTCGACGACCAGCTCGAACGGGCCGGGCCGGGCACCCGCCCGGGGTGGGAACGCGCAGAACAGGTTGCCCTCGGGGTCGGCCAGCACCCACCAGTCGATCTCCGCGTCGGGCTCCCGGACCAGCCGGGCGCCGGCCGCCAGCAGCGCCGCCGGCCCCGCGTCGGCCAGCCGCAGGTCGAGGTGCACCCGGGTCTTGACCGTCCTCGCCTCGGACACCCGGTTGACCCAGAGCGACTCCGCGTCCGAGCGGGCGGCCCGCGGGTCGACGCGGGTGTCCCCGTCGCCGAGGTCCACCACGTCGCCGTCGAGCATCCGACCCCAGAAGGCGCCCAGCGCGTGGGTGTCGGCGGCGTCCAGGCAGAGGTCCTTGAAGCGAGCGATCATCCGCCCATCATGCCGCCGACGCCGACTCCGGCACCGCCGACGGGCCGGTCAGTGGCGGGCGCGCTTGACCTCGTGGAAGGCGGGCATCCGGATCAGGGGGAGCAGCGAGTCCCAGACCGTCAGGGCGTCGTCGGTCCCGGGGACCTCCGTCAGGATCGGGCCGTGGACGCCGCGCTCGGCGCCGGGCACCATGAGCACCGGGGAGCCGACGTCCGGGCCCGCCGAGGCGTACGCCAGGGCGTGCGACTCGCGTACCGCCTCGTCCCAGCGGTCGTCGTCGAGTGCCGGCGCGGCCCCACCCAGGCCGGCCGCCTCGACGGCCGCGGCCACGGTCTCGGCCGACAGCGGCTCGCCGGCGTCGTGGGTGCGGGTGCCGAGCTCGGCGTAGAAGCGCGCGACGTCGTCGTGGCGGCCCTCGGCGCGCAGCGCCTCCACCAGCCGCAGCGCCCGGCTGGAGGCGGTCGTCGCGGCGGCGAACTCCGGTGGCACCCGGCCCTCGTTGAGGATGGCCAGGCTGAACGCCCGCCACTCGATGCGCAGCCCTCGGGCGTCGGCGACCGCGACCAGCCAGCGCGAGGTGCGCCAGGTCCACGGGCAGGCGGGGTCGAAGAAGAAGGTGGCGTCCATCGGCCGAGCGTACGGGCGCACGGGCCGCCCCGCACGGCGGTGACGGCCGTCACCTCCCGCGCGGTCGCCGGCGTCGCGGACGCGTCAGGTTTCGCGCCTTCCCGGGTCGGGCAGTGTGGGGGCCAGGAAGCGTCCGGGGCGAGGAAAGCACTGGTCAGAGGCCCCGAGCGGCTCGCCGTGCGCCGGGGCGCGGAAGCCTCACCCCGGCCCTCGGCCGACACGAGGGGAGGGGTGATGAGCGACGCTGACAGGGCCCGACGCCGACGGCGGCCACGCGTACGCGCGGTGGCCGCCGCCGCGGCGTTGACGCTGGTGGCACCGGTGGCGGCCGCCTGCGGTTCCGGTGGGGACGGCGGTACGCCCACGATCAACCTGTACTACCCGCCCGAGCAGAACCTGCAGAAGGTCGTCGACGACTGCAACGCGCAGGCCCGGGGGCGCTACGAGATCGTCTACCGGGTGCTGCCCCGGCAGGCCGACGACCAGCGGGTGCAGATGGTGCGTCGGCTGGCCGCGCAGGACAGCGGGATGGACGTCCTCGGCCTCGACGTCACCTGGACCCAGGAGTTCGCCAGCGCCGACTGGATCAGGGAGTGGACCGGGCAGGACCGGGCGGAGGTCGAGCGGGGCACCCTCGCCGGCCCGCTGGAGACCGCCCGCTACCAGGACAAGCTCTACGGCGCGCCGAAGAACACCAACGTCCAGCTGCTCTGGTACCGCAAGGACCTGGTGCCGCGACCGCCGAGGACGTGGGACCAGATGATCTCCGTCGCGCAGGAGCTGAAACAGCAGGGCAAGCCGCACCAGGTGCTCACCATGGGCGCCCAGTACGAGGGCCTCGTCGTCCTCTACAACACCCTCGCGGAGAGCGCCGGCGGCAAGATCCTCAGCGACGACGGCAAGCAGGCCGTGATGGACGCCGGCACGGTCCGGGCGCTGGAGCAGCTTCAGCGCTTCGCCACGTCGGGCGTGACCTCGCCGTCGTTCAGCAACGCCACCGAGGACCCGGTCCGGCTGGAGTTCCAGTCCGGCAAGGGCGCCTTCCAGGTGAACTGGCCGTTCGTCTACCCCGCTCTCCAGGAGGCCGACCCGGAGCTGGCGAAGCAGGTCGGCTGGGCCCGGATCCCGGGCGTCGACGAGAACACCCCGAGCAAGGTCACCATCGGCGGGGTCAACCTCGCGGTGAGCGCCTACTCCGAGCACCCCGAGGAGTCCTTCGAGGCGGCCCGGTGCATCCGCAACGAGAAGAACCAGAAGTTCTCCGCCGTCAACGACGGCGTGCCCCCGACCATCGAGAGCGTCTACGACGACCCGGAGATGGCCGAGGCGTACCCGATGCGGGAGACCATCCTCGAAGAGCTCAAGGAGCCGGCGGTGCGCCCGCTGACCCCGGCGTACCAGAGCATCTCCACCGTCATGTCGGCGATCCTGTCGCCGCCGTCGGCGATCCGTCCCCAGCAGACCGCCGACGAGCTGCGCGACGCCATCGCCGACGCCCTCGAGTCGAAGGGGGTCCTGCCGTGAGTGAGCGCATCCGGCGACTCGACGCCGACCGCCCGGAGGCGGCGGCATGAGCGTCAACGCCACGCCGGCGGGCGCCGAGGCGGCCGCCGCCGAGACGGCCGCCCGGCCCGGCCGGGCCGCCAAGGTGCCGGCCCAGCGCGCCGGCCGGGGCCGCAGGGCCCCGCTGAGCGAGAACAAGAAGGCCGAGCGCCGGCTGGGCTGGCTGCTCTGCGCACCCGCCGCGCTGGTCATGCTGCTGGTGACCGCGTACCCGATCATCTACTCGGTCTGGCTCTCCCTGCAACGCTACGACCTGCGCTTCCCCGCCGAGCGCGAGTTCGTCGGGCTGGAGAACTACGCGACCGTGCTGACCAACGAGTTCTGGTGGACGGCCTTCGGGGTGACCGCGCTGATCACGGTGGTCACCGTCGCCGTCGAGCTGGCACTCGGCATGGGACTGGCGCTGATCATGCACCGCACCCTGGTCGGCCGGGGCATCGTGCGGACCGCGGCGCTGATCCCGTACGGCATCGTCACGGTCGTCGCGGCCTTCTCCTGGCGGTACGCGTGGACGCCCGGCACCGGCTACCTGGCCAACCTGTTCAGCGACGGCGCGCCGCTGACCGAGCGGGCCAGCTCGCTGGCGATCATCATGCTCGCCGAGATCTGGAAGACCACGCCGTTCATGGCGCTGCTGCTCATGGCGGGCCTCGCCCTGGTGCCGGAGGACCTGCTCAAGGCCGCCTCCACCGACGGCGCCACGGCGTGGCAGCGGTTCACCAAGGTGATGCTGCCGGTGATGAAGCCGGCGATCCTGGTCGCGCTGCTCTTCCGCACCCTGGACGCGTTCCGGGTGTTCGACAACATCTTCGTGCTGACCGCGGGCGGCAACGAGACCTCGTCGGTGTCGATGCTCGCCTACAACAACCTGATCCGGGGTCTGAACCTCGGCATCGGGTCGACGATGTCGGTGCTGATCTTCCTCACCGTGGCGATCATCGCCTTCGTCTTCGTGAAGCTGTTCGGTACCGCTGCCCCCGGCAGCGACGACGGGGAGAGGCGCTGAGATGGCCGAAACCACCACCCGGGCCAGGCTGCGCTGGGGCCTGCTGGACGCCATCGTGGTCGTCTTCGCGCTGGTGCCGGTGCTCTGGATCATGTCGTTGTCGTTCAAGACCCCGGCCACCCTGACCGACGGGAGGTTCATCCCGCGGGAGTGGACGCTGGACAACTACCGGTCGATCTTCTCCACGGACCAGTTCGTCCGGGCCCTGGTCAACTCGATCGGCATCGCGCTGATCGCCACCGTGATCGCGGTGGTGCTCGGCGCCATGGCCGCGTACGCGATCTCCCGGCTGGACTTCCCCGGCAAGCGGCTGCTGGTCGGCGTCTCCCTGCTGATCGCGATGTTCCCGCAGGTGTCGCTGGTGTCGCCGTTGTTCGAGATCGAGCGGCAGCTCGGCCTCTTCGACACCTGGCCGGGCCTGATCCTGCCGTACATCACCTTCGCGCTGCCGCTGGCGATCTACACGCTGTCGGCGTTCTTCAAGCAGATCCCCTGGGACCTGGAGAAGGCGGCGAAGATGGACGGCGCCACCCAGGCGCAGGCGTTCCGGCGGGTCATCGCCCCGCTGGCCGCGCCGGGGCTCTTCACCACGGCGATCCTGGTCTTCATCTTCTGCTGGAACGACTTCCTCTTCGCCATCACCCTCACCTCCACCGAGCGGGCCCGCACGGTGCCGGTGGCGCTGTCGTTCTTCACCGGCGAGTCGCAGTTCGAGGATCCCACCGGGGCGATCTGCGCCGCCGCCGTGGTGATCACCATTCCGATCATCCTGTTCGTCCTCTTCTTCCAGCGCCGCATCGTCTCCGGCCTGACCTCCGGCGCAGTCAAGGGATAGGTGGTACTCATGGCTGACATCGTGCTCGACAAGGTGAGCAAGAAGTTCCCGGACGGGACCGTCGCCGTGGCCGACGTCGACCTGGAGATCGCCGACGGCGAGTTCGTCATCCTGGTCGGCCCGTCCGGCTGCGGGAAGTCGACCACCCTCAACATGATCGCGGGCCTGGAGGACATCAGCTCCGGCGAGCTGCGTATCGCCGGCCAGCGGGTCAACGACAAGGCCCCCCGCGACCGGGACATCGCGATGGTGTTCCAGTCCTACGCCCTCTACCCGAACATGACCGTGCGGGAGAACATGGCCTTCCCGCTGCGCCTGGCGAAGCTGGACAAGGAGACGATCCACCGGAAGGTGGAGGAGGCGGCGAAGGTCCTGGAGCTCTCCGCGCTGCTGGACCGCAAGCCGGCCAACCTCTCCGGCGGCCAGCGGCAGCGGGTGGCGATGGGCCGGGCCATCGTCCGGCAGCCGAAGGCGTTCCTGATGGACGAGCCGCTGTCCAACCTGGACGCCAAGCTGCGGGTGCAGATGCGCACGGTGGTGTCGCGCCTGCAGAAGAAGCTCGGCACCACCACCGTCTACGTCACCCACGACCAGACCGAGGCGATGACCCTCGGCGACCGCGTGGTGATCATGCGGGGCGGCGCCGTGCAGCAGGTGGGCCCGCCGCAGGAGCTCTACGACCACCCGCGCAACCTCTTCGTCGCCGGGTTCATCGGCTCGCCGTCGATGAACTTCCTGCACGCGGTGGTCGAGGACGGCAGGCTGCGTACGGCCCTGGGCGACGTGCCGATCGGCGAGCGGATCCGGCGGGAGCTGGAGGGCGCCGACGCGCCCCGCGAGCTGATCCTCGGCATCCGCCCGGAGCACTTCGAGGACGCCGCGCTGATCGACGACGACACCCGCCGGCGGGGCGTGGAGTTCGAGGCGCCGGTCGACATCGTCGAGTCGATGGGCTCCGACAAGTACGTCTACTTCAGCGTCGAGGGGGAGCGGGCCAGCGCCGCCGAGCTTGAGGAACTGGCGGCCGACGCGGGCGCCGACTTCAGCGGCGGTGGCACCAGCCTGGTGACCCGGCTGTCGGCCGAGTCCCCGGTGGAGGAGGGGCGGAGCCGGCGGGTCTGGTTCAACCTGGAGAAGATCCACCTCTTCGACCCGTCCAACGGGCGCAACCTGACCCTGCACGAGGGGCGGGCGGCCGGCGCGCTCGCGGACTGACGTACGACGGCACGGGCGGGTGGGTCGAACCGACCCACCCGCCCGTCACCGCGTCAGCGGTCAGCGACGTCGCCGGCTGGGCTCCGGGATGTCGGCGTCGACCCGCTCCCGCCGGATGCGGTCGTCGATGGCCTGCTCCTCGACGACCTCGTCCTTGGCGAGGTGGACCCGCTCGACGGGTACCGTCTCCTTGGCGACCACCGGCCGCTCGGCCCGCAGGTTCATCTCCTGCTCGGCCTCGCCGATGTCGGCGCGTACGCCACGCGCGTCGCGGGCGGCGATGGGCTCCCGCTCCACGTACACCTCGTCGTGCTCCACCGGCACGGTGGTGTGCACGTCCTCGGTGACCACGTACTTGCGCAGTCGCGCCGTACCGGCCGGCTGGCTCTCCGTGCCGACCCGCATCCGCTCCTCGGAGCGGATCATGTCCTCGCCGGCAGCCGGTGCCCGTCCCCGGCCAGCGGTCGGGGGCGCCTGCGGCGCCAGGCGGTAGTGCGCGTAGAGCTGCTCGATCTGGTCCGTGTCCAGCGGCTGGTCGGTGCCGGCGTCCACGGCCGGGGCGTTCTTCACGGTCGACTTGTCGTAGTCGACCGCGAGCCCGCGATCGGTGACCTGGGCCTTCTCCAGCGGAGCCATCGACTCCTTGTGGCCCATCAGCCCGGTCTTGACACTGACCCAGGTCGGCTCGCCGGCGGCGTCGGCCCAGATCTGACCCACGCTTCCGATCTTCGACCCCGAGCGGTCCGTGACGTCCTGTCCGTACAGCGAGTTGGCCTGCTGTGCGTTGAGCATCATGGTCGTCAACCTCCCTCTCGTGTGCACCGGCCGGATACCCGGTGGGCCGGCCCGGATTCGTCGCCACCCCGTCGAATAGCAGCACCCCGCCCCTTGGCTGCGTCGATCTTGCGTATTGCGCCCGGACGAATGACGCGTCATGGTCAGATCCGGGGCCGAAAGTGCAAGATCGACGCAGTGGGGGCGGAGTGCGGCGTGAGGGGCGGAGGGGGGTGTTCAGGCGGTCCAGGTCAGGTGGGGTGGTAGCTGGAGGAAGTCGGCGTACCGGGTCAGGGCGGCCTCCACCCGGGCCCGGGCCCGCTCGTCGAGGGGTGCCAGCGGGGACACCGCGACCGTCACCCGGGTCTTGCCGAGCGTCCGCTTCCAGGTGCCAACCACCCGGCCGTCGCGCACGACCGTGGCCTGGAAGACGCCGTTGCCACCCGGCACGACGGCGGCCCGGTGCGCCGGATCAAGCATCAGCGCGCGGTCCTTGAAGCCCAGCAGGTACTCGTCGAAGCCGGGCAGCACCAGCAGGTCGTCGACCGGCTCGCGGGGCGCGTCCAGCAGGGCGGCGTCGACCAGCGCCTCCTCCCCGCCGACGCGCACCGGTGCCAGGGCGTCGCCGGCGGCGGCCAGACCGCGCCGCGCGTCGGTGAGGGTCAGCCCCGTCCAGCCGGCGAACTCCCGGGCGTCGACCGGGCCGTGGGAGCGCACGAAGCGGTGGGCGAGGGTCGCCAGGGCCTCGTCCCGCTCCGGCCGGTGCCGATCGGGCACCCACTCGTCGAGCAGGGCGAAGGTCTGCTCGGTGCCGACGTTCGGCGCGAGGCAGGTGACGCCGCGGACGCTGGCGTACCAGAGCAGGTGGTAGCCGCGCTGGCCGCCGGTGCCGATGCCGGCCGCCTCCAGCGCGGCCAGGCAGCGCGCCCGGGTGAGCCGCCCGCCGCCGGCCAGCGCGGCGCCGAGCACCTCGACGGCGCGGTCCGCGTCGGCCTCGGTCAGTTCGAGCCGCGCGCGGCGCGCCGCGACGCCGGCCAGCGAGCGTACGCCGGTCAGTTCCAGCATCCAGCGGGCGTCGCGGGGCGGCACGAGGTGCACGGTGCCCCGCATCGGCCAGGTGCGCAGCGCCTCCCGGCGCTCCAGCGCGGCGTGCACGTCGGCGTGGCGCAGCGCGGGCAGCCGCACCCCGAGCGACCACATGCCGCTGGCCAGGTCCTGCGCCTGCATGGCCCCGAACCACTGCACCACCTCGGCGACGCCGCCCGGGCGCACGGTGGGGTGCGGGCGGAGCAACAGGCTGGTCATCCGCAGCGCGAGCGCCTCGCGCCCGGTCAGCTCAACGGGCACGGGGTCTCCTCCGGTCGGCCGGGCACCAGCCTAGGGTCCTCCTCCGACATCCGACGCATGACGGGCGGCGGGGCGGGAAAGCGGGCCGCCAGTGGGCGCACCACCCGCGGGCGCCCGGAGGGAGCGACATGACCGCGTCCAGCGAGCCGGCCCGCGGTGCCGGCGTACCGACCCGTGCCGGCCGTTCCGGGCCGGCGGCCAAGACCAGCGCCGCCGCGGCCTTCGCCCTGGTCTTCGGGGTGGCCGCGCTGATCAGCGTGCTGACCGTGATCCTGTCCTGGATCGGTCTGCTGCTCGGCATCATCGGAGTGATCCTGGGCATCGTCGGGCTGAAGATGGCCGGCCGCCCCGGGGTGACCGGCCGGGGCGTGGCGATCGGCGGCCTGGTGCTCAGCGCCCTGGCGGTGCTGCTCGGGCTGGCCTTCGCCGCCGGGGTCACCACCTTCCTCAACAACGAGGGCGGCGTGGACCGGATCCAGCAGGAGGTCGACGACCTGCGCGACCGCCTCGACAACTGACCGCGCGGCCCGCCGCCAGGCGGCTCGCGACCCGCCCGGCCCCGCCGCCGGGCCGGGTCGCGCGGCCCGCGCGGTGCCCGTCCGACTAGGGTGGTGCCGTGCTCCGCGAGGTCTCCGGGATCCGGTACGTCACCCCGCTGCGCGAGGGCGGCTCGCTGCCCGGCGTGGTGGAGGCCGACGACCTCGGTACGTACGTGGCGAAGTTCCGGGGTGCCGGGCAGGGCCCCAAGGCGCTGGTCGCCGAGGTGATCTGTGGTGAGCTGGCGCGTCGGCTGGGCCTGGCGGTGCCGCCGCTGGTGGTGCTCGACATCGACCCGGTGATCGGGCGGGCCGAGCCCGACCAGGAGGTGCAGGAGCTGCTGCGCAACAGCGGCGGCGCCAACCTGGGTATGGACTTCCTGCCCGGGGCACTGGGCTACGACCCGGTCGCGCACCCCGTCGAGCCGGCGCTCGCCTCCCGGGTGCTCTGGTTCGACGCGTACGTGGAGAACGTCGACCGCAGCTGGCGCAATCCCAACCTGCTCGTCTGGCACCGCGAACTCTGGCTGATCGACCACGGCGCGTCCCTGTACTTCCACCACAACTGGCCGCGGGCCGAGGCGGCGGTGCACCGGCCGTACCGGGCCGGCGACCACGTGCTGGCGTCCTACGCCAGCGAGCTGGCCGAGGCGGACGCCGAACTGGCGCCTCGGGTGGACCGGGACCTGCTGACCGAGGTGCTGGCCCTGGTGCCCGAGAGCTGGCTGGCCGGCGCCGACTTCGACTCCGCCGGGGCGGCTCGCGCCGCCTACGTGGACCACCTGGCCCGCCGGGTGGCGCGCACCGCCGACTGGCTGCCGCGGGGAGGTGCGGCGTGAGGAGGCCCTTCGAGTACGCCGTCGTCCGGCTGGTGCCCCGGGTCGAGCGCGGCGAGCAGGTCAACGTCGGCGTGCTGCTCTACTGCCAGCATCGGGACTTCCTGGGCGTACGCACCCATCTGGACGCCGGCCGGGTGCGGGCGCTGGCCCCGGAGGTCGACCTGGCCGCGGTGGCCGCGGTGCTCAGTTCGTGGGACCGGACCTGCGCCGGCGACGGCCCGTCGGGCGGGATGCGGCTGGGGGAGCGGTTCCGCTGGCTGGCCGCCCCGCGCAGCACGATGATCCAGACCGGGCCGGTGCACACGGGTCTGACCGCCGATCCGGCGGCCGAACTGGAGAGGCTGATGGACGCGCTGGTCCGTTGACCGGCGCCGCCCCTGATCGCGCTCCGGCGACGTCGCCGACGGAGCGCGATCCCCCGTTCAGGTCGCCCGGTGCCCGGCGGCTTGCCGGATCCGCCGGCACCGGTGCGACCAGCATCCCGCCCCGGGGGCCCACCGGTACGCATTCCCATCGAGTCTTGCGGATATCTTGAGCTGTCCGGGCGGCGGCCTCAGAGCCGGCGGTGCATGACCAGCAGGTCCACCAGTCCCTCGCCGGGGTGCCGGAACGCCTCCGGCACCCGGCCGACCACCTCGAAGCCGAGAGACCGCCACAGCGCCACCGCCCGGGTGTTCGTCGCCACCACGGCGTTGAACTGCATGGCCCGGTAGCCCTCGGCCCGGGCCAGCGCCAGCACGTGCTCGCCCAGGGCGCGTCCCACGCCGCGCCCGCCGGCCGCCGGCGCGACCATGAAGCTGGCGTTGGCGACGTGGTCGCCCGGGCCGAGCTGGTTGGGCACCAGCTTCGCCGAGCCCAGCACCGCGCCGTCGGCGTCGACCGCGACGACGGTGCGACCCGGTGGCGGCACCAGCCACATCGTTCGGGCCCGCTCCTCGGCGACGTCGCGCGGCCAGGTGTACGTCTCCCCGGCCGCCACGATCTCCCGCAGGAAGGGCCAGACCAGCGGCCAGTCGTCGATGGTGGCGGCTCTGATCTGCATGCCTCCAGCATCGCGCGTGCGGCGGGCCGGCCGGACGGCTGACCCCGGGAGAGCGTTTGACGCCGCAAGTAACGGGTAGTCGCCGGAGCTGACCCGACACGAGGAGGGAAACATCCGATGGCTGCCCAGACCAAGGTCGCGGTGATCTACTACAGCGCCACCGGCATCACCTACCAGATGGCGCAGGCGGCGTGTGAGGCCGCCGGTGAGGCCGGCGCCGAGGTGCGGCTGCGTAAGGTGCACGAGCTGGCGCCGGACGAGGCGATCCGCTCCAACTCGGGCTGGCAGGCGCACCACCTGGAGACCCAGGACGTCCCCGAGGCGCAACTGGACGACCTGTCCTGGGCCGACGTGGTGATCTTCGGAACCCCGACCCGGTACGGCGTGATGGCCGCCCAGCTCAAGCAGTTCATGGACACCACCGGGCCGCTGTGGTCACAGGGTGCCCTGGCGAACAAGGTGTACTCCGCGTTCTGCTCGACGGCCACCTCCCACGGCGGGCAGGAGGCGACCCTGTTGTCGATGTTCAACGTCTTCTACCACTGGGGCGGCGTCGTGGTCACCCCCGGCTACACCGACCCCAGCCAGTTCGTCGCCGGCAACCCCTACGGCGCCTCGCACACCAGCAACAACGGCGAGACCGCACCGGACCACGTCGCGCTCGGCGCCACCGCGCTGACCACCAGGCGGGCGGTGCTGATCGGTACGGCGCTGAAGGCGGGCCTGGCCGGCTGAGCGCGGCGACCGGCGGCCCGGGCGGGGGCTCTCGGCCCGTCCGGACCGCCGGTCGCAGGCACCCCTACCCACGATCGGGGTGACTATGCGCGCTCGGCCGCTTCCGACGGGTGCCCGGCCCCCGACCGGCCCGCCTCCGCCGGCAGCAGGCCGGCCAGCAGCTCGGCGAGGACGGCCACTCCGTCGGGGCTGAGCACCGACTCCGGATGGAACTGCACCCCCGCGAACCCCCGCCCGCGCAGCGCGTGCACCGCGCCGTCCGCCGCGTCCCGCGCCAGCTCCACCGGGCCGTACGGGGTGGCCAGCCGGTCGACGTCGGCGCGCGCCGTGAAGGTGGCGTAGAAGCCGACCCGGCGGGGCGTGCCGAAGAGCTCAACCTCCCGCTGGAGCCCCTGGTAGGGCGCGTCGCGCCGGTGCGGCGCCAGCCCGAGCAGGCCGGCGAGCAGCTGGTGGCCCAGGCAGACGGCCAGGGTCGGCCGGCCCTCGGCGAGCAGCCCGGCGAGCAGCCCGCGCATGGCCCGGATCTTCGGCTCGGTGGTGCTGCCCGGGTCGCCCGGCCCCGGGCCGACCACCACCAGGTCGTACGCCTGCACCGGGCCGGCGGCGTGCCACGGCCGCAGCGTCACGGCCAGGCCCAGGGCGCCCAGCTGGTGGGCCAGCATGCCGGTGAAGGTGTCCTCGCCGTCGACGATCAGCACCGTCCGGCCGCGCAGCCCGGGCGGGCCGGCGTCGCCGGGGGAGCGCTGGTCCAGCCAGAACCGGGCCAGCGGGGCGTTGCGCGCGGCCAGCGCGGCCCGGACCTCCGGGTCGTCGGCGAGGCGCCCGGCGGGTTCGGGGCCGGCGGCGGGCGCCTGCGGGCCCAGGCCCAGCGCGGCGAGCACGCCGGCCGCCTTGGCGTGCGTCTCGGCCACCTCGCCCTGTGCCGTCGAGTGCCGGACCAGGGTGGCCCCGACCGGCACCCGCAGCTCGCCCGCGGGGGAGATCTCGGCGGTACGGATCAGGATCGGCGCGTCCAGGGTCTGCCGGCCGGCGTCGTCGCGCCCGAGCAGCGCCAGCACCCCGGCGTAGTAGCGCCGTCCCGTCCGCTCGTGCCGGGCGATGACCCGGCAGGCGTTCTCCATCGGGCTGCCGGTGACCGTCGGGGCGAACATCGTCTCCCGCAGCACCTCCCGGACGTCCCGGGTGCTCCGGCCGGCCAGCAGGTACTCGGTGTGGGCCAGGTGGGACATCTCCTTGAGGTACGGCCCGACCACCTGGCCGCCGTGCTCGGCGACCGTGGCCATCATCTTCAGCTCCTCGTCGAGCACCATGTACAGCTCCTCGACCTCCTTGGGGTCGGCGAGGAAGCGCAGCAGCGCGGCCCGGTCGGGGGCCGCCCCGGCGTGCCGGAACGTGCCACTGATCGGGTTCATCATCACCAGGCCGTCGTCCACGCTGACGTGCCGCTCCGGGCTCGCCCCCACCAGGATCCGGGTGCCGGTGTGCACCAGGAAGGTCCAGTACGCCCCGCGCTCGCCCAGCAGCAGCCGGCGCAGCGCGGCGAGCGCGGCGAGCAGCGGCGGGCCCTGCACGGTGGCCCGCATCGCCCGGTGGATGACGAAGTTCGCGCCCTCGCCGCGCCCGATCTCCTCGGCGAGCACCCGGCCGACCGTGGCGGCGTAGTCGTCGTCGCTGACGTCGAAGCCGGCGTCGGCGGTGCGCACGGGCGGCTCGGGCAGCGCGGCGAGCACCTCGACCAGTCCCACCCGCTCGTGCCGGTCGATCTCCAGGCACTCCAGCGGGGCGCCGTCGTCCACGCAGGCGAAACCCCGCTCGGTGACCTGTCGGAACGGCACCAGCGCCAGGGTCCTCGGGCCGGGCGCCCCGTCGGGCAGGGGAATGTCGGCGAGCCGCCGCACGGCGCGTACCGTGCCGGTGAAGAGCTCCAGGTGAGCGGCGCCCTCGCGGCGGACGAGCGCGAACGGGCCGGGGTCGACGCCGTCGGCGACGGCGGCGAGCAGGTCGGGCAGGTGGGTCATCGGGTCTCCTCGGGCCGGGGCGGCGCCGGGCCGGGCGGCCGGAGGGCCGGGGAGAGACCGGCGGCCGCCTCGTGGGGCGGCCGCGTGGGAAGCTACGCGCGGGGGATGGCCGCCGGGTCGGCGGGCCACCAGCAGGACAGGTGCGCGAGCATGCGCTCACCCTACGGTCCGCCGCGCACGCCGGGAAGCCGATCGGGCGTACGGCCCACCCGGTGGGACGCCGGGGCGGCGCGCACCGGGTAACTTGACCCGCGATGAACATTCTCGCGCTCGATCTGGGCACCTCCTCGGTGCGCGGGCTCGTGCTGGACACCGACGCCCTGCCGCTGCCCGGCGCGCTGGCCCGGCGCAGGGTCGACCTCGTCGTGCAGGACGACGGGACGGGCACCCTGGACGGCCCGGGCTACCTGGCCCGGCTGACCGAGTGCCTGGACGAGCTGGCCGCCGGCGGCCACCTGCGCGACGTGTCGCTGGTGGCGACGTCCGCGCAGTGGCACTCGGTGCTCCCCCTGGGCGTCGACGGCGCACCCCTGGGGCCGGTGCTGACCTGGCTGGACACCCGCCCGGCCGCCCCCGCCGGGGTGACCGGGCCGGCCGACCCGGACGACTTCCACCAGCGCACGGGCACGTGGTGGCACCGCTGCTACTGGTCGGTCCGCCTGCCCTGGCTGCGCGAGCACGCCGGCAGCCGGATCTCCCGGTTCGTCGGCCTGGCCGAGTACGTGCTGGGCGCACTGCTCGACCGGGCGCCCATGTCGATCTCCCAGGCCTCCGGCACCGGGCTGCTGGACCTGCGGACGCTGGACTGGGACGCCGAGGCCTGCGAGCTGGCCGGCAGCCGCGCCGACGAGCTGCCCGAGCTGGCCCCGAACGATTGGCGGGGCCGGCTGCGCCCGACGTACGCGCGGCGCTGGCCGCAGCTGGCCGACGCGCCGTGGGCCGGCCCGGTGGGCGACGGCGCCGCGTCGAACGTCGGCTCCGGCTGCGTCGAGCCGAACCGCGTCGCGGTCACGGTCGGCACGTCGGCGGCGGTCCGGCTGATGCAGCGCGTCCCGGCGGGGCGGGTCCTGCCCCCGCTGCCCGGCACGCTCTGGCGTTACCGGGTCGACCACGACCACGTGGTGACCGGCGCCGCCTACTCCTCCGGCGGGAACCTCTTCGCCTGGGCCAACCGGGAGCTGCGGCTGCCCGAGGGCGCCGAGCTGGACGCCGCCCTCGCCCGGGTGCCGCCCGGCGGGGGGCGGCCGGTGAACGTCCGCTTCGGCGGGGACCGACCGCCCGGCCTGGTCCCGGCCGGCTCCGGCGAGCTGCGGGGCCTGAGCTTCGACACCACGGCGGTGGAGCTGCTGGCCGGGCTGATGCGCGGCCTGTGCGACCTCGTCGCCGACGACCTCGCCGTGCTGGAGTCCACCGTCGACAAGCCGGTGGAGGTCGTGCTCGGCGGGGGCGCGATGGCCGCCTCGCACTGGTGGCGTACGACGTTCGCGGTGGCGCTCGCCCCCCGGCCCGTCTGGTACGGGCGCAACCCGGAGGTCGGGGCGAGCGGCGCGGCGCTGGTGGCGCTGGACCGGGTCGGCGACGCCTCCCGACTCGCCGCCATCGTCCGGACGGACGAGGCCGCCTCACCCTCCTGATCGGCACCTCAGCCCGGCCCGTTGACACGGCTCCGGGGACTGGTTGGATGGACTCGCTCCCCGGCTCGCGGCGGACGCGAGACACGGAGGAGGCAGGTGTGGCGGCAGGACCGGATCCGGTGGACGGCGGCGTGTCGCAGCACCGCCGACGCCGGTTCGACGTCCGGGTCGTCCCGCACCGCCGCCGCTCCCCGTTCCGGTTGCGGGACTGGCGGATGAGCACCAAGCTCGCCACGGTGCTGGTCATCCCGTCGGTCTCGTTCCTGGTGCTGGCCGGCGTGCAGACGCACACCCTGGTCGGACGGACGACCGCGCTGGGCGACTTCGCCCAGCAGGTGGGGATCGGCCGGCAGATCGTCGCGGTGGTGCACGGGCTCCAGCAGGAACGCGACCGCGCCGCCGGTGAGCTGGGCGAGCTGCGCCGCGGCCGCGCGGGCGCCGAGCGGGACGCGGCCATCGTCGCGTTGAAGCCGTTGCAGGGCGCCACCGACCAGGCGTTGCGTGAGCTGCGCCGCGCGGCCGAGCCGCTGGCCGACGCCGACGCCTCCTGGCGGATCGCCTACTCGGAGGTGCTGGAGGCGTACGAGCAGGTCGTCTACATCCGGGCCGCGATCCCCCCGGCGGTGCTGGGCAGCGACACCATCCTCAGCAACTACCACCGCGCCGTCGACGCGCTGCTGCGGCTGCTCGCCGAGCCGTCGCCCGGCGAGGACCGGCCCGCCCTCAGCGACGCGGTGCTGCGCTACGTGCAGCTCGCCCGGGTCAAGGAGCTCTCCTCGCGGGTCCGGGCACAGCTCTACGAGGCCGCCCGCGCCGGCCGGTACGGCGTGGAGGACCAGGTGGTCCTGACCGACCTGCGTGCCCAGCAGCTGACGGCGCTGGGCGCGTTCCGGGTCACCGCCACCGCCGAGCAGGTCCGCCGCTACGACGAGACGTCGGCGGACCCGGCCTTCCTGTCGGCCACCCGGCTGGAGGAGCAGAGCCTGCCCAACGGGACCGCCACGTCGACCGTGCTGCCGGCGCCGCAGTGGTGGGCGGCCAGCGAGCAGCGGCAGGAACTGCTGCGCCGGGTCGAGGAGTCGGTGCTCGACGACGCCGTACGGCAGGCCGACGACGTCAGCGCCACGCAGCTGCGTACCACGCTGCTGGTGGTCGGCGTGATCGTCGCCGTGCTGCTGGTCGCCCTGCTCATCTCCGTCCTCGTCGGCCGGTCCATCGCCCGGTCGATGCGGCTGCTGCGCGGCCAGGCGCTGCGGATCGCCCAGCTGGAGCTGCCCGACGCCCTTGACCGGCTGCGCACCGTGACCGGCGGCGTCCCCACGATCGAGGTCCCGCCGGCGGTGGTCCGTTCGCTCGACGAGATCGGCGAGCTGGCCGAGGCGTTCGTCGCGGTGCACCGCAGCGCCGTCGCCGTGGCCGTCGAGCAGGCGACCACCCGGCGCAACGTCAACGCGATGTTCGTCAACCTCGCCCGGCGCAGCCAGGTGCTGGTGGAACGCCAGCTGGAGCTCCTCGACGAGCTGGAGCGCGAGGAGAGCGACCCGGACCAGCTGGAGAACCTGTTCAAGCTCGACCACCTCGCCGCCCGGATGCGCCGCAACGACGACAGCCTGCTGGTGCTGGCCGGCACCGAGTCGACCCGCCGGTGGAACCGGCCGGTGGGGCTCGGGGCGACGCTGCTGGCCGCCAGCGCCGAGATCGAGCAGTACCAGCGGGTCCGGCACGACGCGGTGGCCGACCTGCACGTCGTCGGCCACGCCGTCGGTGAGCTGGTCCACATCCTCGCGGAGCTGCTGGAGAACGCCACCGCCTTCTCCCGCCCCGACACGCTGGTGCGGGTGACGGCCGACGCGGACGGGCCGGGGGCGGTCGTCGAGATCACCGACGAGGGGCTCGGCATGAGTCAGGACGCCCTGGCGGAGGCGAACGCCGTGCTCACCACCCCGCCGGCCGCCGACGTGGCCACGGTCGAGCGGATGGGCCTCTTCGTGGTGAGCCACCTGGCCGCCCGGCTCGGTGTGCAGGTGCGCCTGGGCGGCGGCGAGGACGGCATCGTCGCCCGGGTGCGGCTGCCCGGCGACCTGCTGGCGTCGGCGCCGGAGCGGGAGGGGCCGGTCACCGCGCGGATGCTGACCGCCGCGCCCTGGACCGGCGCGCCGCGCAGGGAGTTTCCGGTGGCCGGGCGGCGGCCCGGCCGGGACGGCGCGCCCACGCGGGGCGAACTCCCGGTCGCCGGACGACGGTCGGCTCCGCCCCCGCGGGCCCGATCGGTTCCGGTGCGCGCCGAGGACGTGCTCACCCCGGCCCGGCCGTCCGCGCCGGCCGGTGGGAGCTGGTGGTCCCGGCAGGGACCGGCGGCCGGCCCGGTGCCGGAGACCTCGCCCACCCCGCCGGCCGTGCCGATCACCGGCGGGACCAACGAGCGCGGCCTGCCCGTACGGGTGCCGATGGCGCAGCTTCCCGCCGCCGGCCGGCCCGCGCGGCCGGAGCAGCCGGCGGTACGCCACGATCCGGACCCGGATTCGGTCGGGGACATGTTGTCCCGGCTCTACAGCGGGGTACGGCGGGCGGAGGCCGAGGAGACCACGGAGATTGTCATGCCGCCGGGCGGCGTACGCACCGAAGGGGGACATCGATGACGACGTTGAGCCGGGAGGCCCGCGACCTGAGCTGGCTGGTCAGCGGGTTCGCGGACCGGGTACCGGGGGTGGTGCACGCGATCGTGGTCTCCTCCGACGGCCTGCTGGTCGCGATCTCGGACCACCTGCCCCGGGACCACGCCGACAAGCTCGCCGCGGTGACCTCCGGGCTGATGAGCATCACCGCCGGCGCGGCGCAGATGTTCGACGGGGACGTGGTCAAGCAGACGGTCGTCGAGATGGGACGCGGCTACTTCCTGGTCATGCAGGTGCGCGACGGGTCCATCCTGGCCACCCTGGCCGGGGCGGACGCCGACATCGGCGTGGTCGGCTACGAGATGGCGCGGCTGGCCAAGCAGACGGGGGAGATGCTCACCCCGGCGCTGCGGGCGGAACTCCAGCAGGCCCTGCCCCGCTGACCGGCCGGCGCGCCGCCCGCGCCGTCGCACCCCGGCGACCGTCCAGCGGTGCCGGGGTGGCGGCGTCGGGCGGTCAGAGGCCGTTGGCGGCGATGACCCGGCGGTACCAGTGCGCGCTGCGCTTGAGCACGCGCCGCTGGGTCGGGTAGTCCACGTAGACGAGGCCCCAGCGCTGGTCGTAGCCCGCGTCCCACTCGAAGTTGTCGAGCAGCGACCAGACGTGGTAGCTCTCCAGCGGCACCCCGTCGGCCACGGCCCGGTGCACGGCGGCGAGGTGGTCGCGCAGGAAGGTGACCCGGGCGGCGTCGTCGACGGTGCCGTCGGCGCCGAGCGTGTCGGGGCTGGGCAGCCCGTTCTCGGTGACGGTGAGCGGGAGCGGGCCGTAGTCGCGGGTCACCCGGGTCAGCACGTCGTACATCCCGTCGGGGTGGATCTGCTGCCAGGACGCTTGCGAGGTGGGCCAGCGGGGGACGGTCGCGCCGTCGGCGGTGACGTAGTACGGCGTGTAGTACTGCACGGCGAGCAGGTCCACCGGCGCGGAGATGGTGGCCAGGTCCCCGTCGCGGATGCCGCGCACCAGCCGGCTGCCGGGGCCGAGGTCGTCCAGCACGTCCTGGGGGTAGCGGCCGGTGAGGACGGGGTCGAGGTAGAGGCGGTTCTCGTAGCCGTCGTGGAGGATGGCGGCGCGGGCCGCGGCGGGCGAGTCGTCGGCCGGGTAGCAGGGGTGCAGGTTCAGCGCCGGGCCGATCCGGCCGGAGCCGGTCGTGCGGTACGCGGCGACGGCCAGCCCGTGGGCGAGGTGCAGGTGGTGGGCCACCAGGTACGCGGCGTCGGGGTCCTGCCGGCCCGGGGCGTGGTGCCCCTCCAGGTAGCCGTTCTGCACCACGGTCTTCGGCTCGTTGACGGTCAGCCAGACCGGCACCCGGTCACCGAGCGCGCGGAAGACGATCTCGGCGTAGTCGGCGAACCGGTGTGCGACGTCGCGCGACTCCCACCCGCCGGCGTCCTGGAGGGCCTGCGGGAGGTCCCAGTGGAACAGCGTCGCCATCGGCGCGATGCCGCGCTCGTGCAGCCCGTCGATGAGCCGGCGGTAGAAGTCGAGCCCGCGCTGGTTGGGCGCGCCGGTGCCGTCGGCCTGCACCCGGGGCCAGGAGATGGAGAACCGGTAGCTGCGCAGCCCCATGTCGCGCATCAGGTCGAGGTCCTCGACGTACCGGTGGTAGTGGTCGGCTGCGACGTCGCCGGTGTCGCCGTTGCGGGTGCGTCCCGGCGTACGGCTGAAGGTGTCCCAGATCGACTCGCCCCGGCCGTCCTCCTTGGCGGCGCCCTCGATCTGGTACGCCGAGGTGGCCGCGCCCCAGCCGAAGTCCGAGGGGAAGCGTAGGCCGGCCGCCGGCGCGTCGTCGGCCTGCGGCGTGCCGCCGTCGGAGCGGTCCCCGCCGGCCTCGGCGGCCGGGGCGGTGGTGGCGGCGGCCCTGGGGGCGGTGGCGGAGAGCGCGGCGCCGTGAGGCGGGCGCCGGTTGGGCATGGACATCGGGTCTCCTCGTGGTTGCGTGGCCACCGCCGGGGCCGGGAGCGCTCCCAGCATAAGGCAGGAGCTGCCGGCCGGTCTCCTCCGCCCCGGCCGGTGCCGGGCGGTGGTGAGCGGAGCTGGCGGAGGGGTGTGGCGTGCGCCCGTGGGGGCGGCGCGGGCGCGGGCGCGAGGTGGCGCCGGCGCTCGGCGGGTCGGGCGCGGGACGCCGGGGGCGCCGGGGCGCGGGCGTCGACCGGGCGGCACGGGCGGACAGCGGACGAGGCCGGTCGGAACGGCGACACGGCCAGTCCCGTCGGCCTCTTTTCCCATCGTGCAGGGGGGTTTAGTGTGGGGACGGGGGAGGGCAACCCCCGTCCCCACCGTTGCTGCACACGCACGGGCGGAATTGGCGTCCTGCCGTGCGTGTCGCGCGGGAGCCGGGCCACGCGAGTGGCTAGAGGATCCACCTCCCTCCACATTGGCGGGATGGCTGACGGCGGCGTCCGGGCTGGCCCGCCGTCAGCCCTCGGGCTGATTCCCCGGGCTCCGTCAGGGACGGGGCCCAGGTGATCTTCCAGTTGGAACTCCGTCGATGGAAGCGCTCCCATCGACCGATGCTGCGACTGTAACGCCCGTCACGGCTTTGTGAAAGCCCCAAAACGAGATCGAAACATGTAGCTGCTCCGGTGCGCGTCCGACCATTGTGGGAGCGCTTCCATGCATGGCACACTGACGCCACCGCGACGCGGAGCCAGATCGCGCAAGCGTGGGTCGCCGAGGGCAGCCGGTGTCTCCGGTACGGCATCCGACGCAGCCGGCGGAGTGACCGCCCCCGCCAGGGGCGCCCTTCGCCGCACCCCGGCCCCGGGCCGGGGCGACCACCATCCCCGGGCGCCCCGAATCCCCCGTTCGCGGGAGGGCGCCCCGCCGGGGCCCACGTCCCCGGCCAGGTCCGAGGAGACACCGCGCACATGAGAAATCTGGCAAGACGTCGCCGCCTGGCGATGGTCGCCGCCGCCGCGCTCGCCGTCGGCGGGGTGACCCTGCCGGCCGGCGCCGCACAGGCCGCCCCCGCCTGCGACGTGGTCTACGCGACCAGCGACTGGAACAACGGCTTCACCGCCAACGTCACCATCAAGAACCTCGGCGACCCGATCAACGGCTGGACGCTGAAGTTCGCCTTCCCCGGCGACCAGCGGGTGACCCAGGGCTGGTCGGCCAGGTGGAGCCAGACCGGCAACCAGGTCACGGCCACCAACGAGTCCTACAACGGCAACCTCGGCACCGGCGCCTCCACCAGCATCGGCTTCAACGGCACGCACGGCGGCGCCAACCCGAAGCCGACGTCCTTCTCGGTCAACGGCGTGACCTGCGGCGGCGTGCAGCAGCAGCCGCCGACGGTCGGGCTGAGCGTGCCGGCCGGCCCCTTCGAGGCCCCCGCCGACGTGCCGCTGAGCGCCACCGCCAGCGACCCGGACGGGACGATCAGCAAGGTCGAGTTCTACCGCAACGGCCTGCTGGTCAACACCGACACCACCGCCCCGTACGGCTACACGCTGGAGGACCTGCCCGCCGGCGCGTACACGGTGCAGGCCAAGGCGTACGACAACGCGAACCTGAGCGCCACCGCGGAGAAGTCCTTCACCGTCACGGCGGCGTCCGGCCCGGTGCTGGTGGCCACCCCGTCGGCGGTGAGCGTTGCCGAGGGCGGCAGCTCGGCGGTCAACCTCAAGCTGAGCGCGGCGCCCACGGCCAACGTGCCGGTGACCCTCGCCCGCACCGGCGACACCGACATCACCGTCTCGCCGGCCTCGGTGACGCTGACCCCGAGCAACTGGAACACCGGGGTGAACGTGAGCGTCGCGGCGGCGGAGGACACCGACACGCTCGGCGGCACCGCTACCGTCACCGCGTCGGCCACGGGCTACGCGCCCCTGGCGATCACCGCCACCGAGATCGACAACGACAACGGCGGCGGGGACAACACCTACGTCAAGCGCTTCCTCGACCAGTACGGCAAGATCAAGAACTCGGGCTACTTCAGCCCCGAGGGCGTGCCGTACCACTCGATCGAGACGCTGATCGTCGAGGCACCCGACCACGGCCACGAGACCACCTCCGAGGCGTTCAGCTTCTGGCTGTGGCTGGAGGCCCAGTACGGGCGGGTGACCCAGAACTGGGCGCCGTTCAACAACGCCTGGACGGTGATGGAGAAGTACATCATCCCGTCGCACGCCGACCAGCCGACGGCGGGCGCGCCCGGCACCCCGCAGTACGCCGCCGAGCACGACCTGCCCAGCCAGTACCCGTCGCAGCTGGAGCCGTCCGTACCGGTCGGCCAGGACCCGCTGCGCGCGGAGCTGCAGACCACCTACGGCACCGGCGACATCTACGGCATGCACTGGCTGCTCGACGTGGACAACACCTACGGCTTCGGCCGCTGCGGCGACGGCACCACCCGGCCGGCTTACATCAACACCTTCCAGCGGGGCACCCAGGAGTCGGTGTGGGAGACCGTGCCGCAGCCGTCCTGCGACACCTTCGTCCACGGCGGCAGCAAGGGCTACCTCGACCTGTTCATCAAGGAGGGGAGCGCGCCGGCGAAGCAGTGGAAGTACACCAACGCCCCCGACGCCGACGCCCGTGCCGTGCAGGCCGCGTACTGGGCCCTGACCTGGGCCAAGGAGCAGGGCAAGGAGGCCGACGTGGCGGCCACCGTGGCCAAGGCCGCGAAGATGGGTGACTACCTGCGGTACGCCATGTTCGACAAGTACTTCAAGAAGATCGGCAACTGCGTCGGGGCCAGCGCCTGCCCGGCCGGCACCGGCAAGGACTCCGCGCACTACCTGATGTCGTGGTACTACGCCTGGGGCGGCGCGTACGAGCCGAACCAGAACTGGTCGTGGCGGATCGGCTCCAGCCACAACCACTTCGGCTACCAGAACCCGTTCGCGGCCTGGGCGCTGACCAACGTCAACGAGCTGAAGCCGAAGTCGCCGACCGCCGTCACCGACTGGACCAAGAGCCTGGAGCGGCAGCTGGAGTTCTACACCTGGCTCCAGTCCGCCGAGGGCGGCATCGCCGGTGGCGCGACCAACAGCTGGGGCGGCAACTACGGCCAGCCCCCGGCCGGCACGTCGACCTTCTACGGCATGTACTACGACGTCGACCCGGTCTACAACGACCCGCCGTCGAACCAGTGGTTCGGCATGCAGGCGTGGTCGATGCAGCGCATCGCCGAGCTTTACCTGGAGACCGGCAACGCCAAGGCCAAGGCCCTGCTCGACAAGTGGGTGCCGTGGGCGATCGCCAACACCACGCTCGGCACCAACTGGTCGATCCCGTCGGACATGAAGTGGACCGGCCAGCCGACCACCTGGAACCCGGCCAACCCGCAGCCCAACACCAACCTGCACGTCGAGGTGACGGTGAAGGGCCAGGACGTCGGCATCGCCGCCGCCTACGCCCGCACCCTGATCGCGTACGCGGCCAAGTCGGGCAACGCGGCGGCGAAGACCACCGCCAAGGGGCTGCTGGACGCGCTGCACGCGGCCAGCGACGCCCAGGGCGTCTCCACCGTGGAGAAGCGCGGCGACTACCGCCGCTTCGACGACGTCTACGACGCCGGCACCGGCCAGGGCCTCTACGTGCCGCCGGGCTGGACGGGGAAGATGCCCAACGGTGACACCATCGCCGCGGGCAAGAGCTTCCTGGACATCCGCTCCTTCTACAAGAACGACCCGGCCTGGCCGAAGGTCCAGGCGTACCTCGACGGCGGCCCCGAGCCGGAGTTCAAGTACCACCGGTTCTGGGCGCAGGCGGACGTCGCCATGGCGTACGCCGACTACGGCAAGCTGTTCCCCAACGGCTGAGCCGACTCCTCCGGGTGGGCGGCGCGACCGTCCACCCGGGAGCCGACCGGGGCTGGGGGAACAGCGACGCCCGGTCGGCAGGCGGCCTGACTCCCACGGTCAGGCCGGGGTGGGCCGGCGGCCGTGGCCGACGCAGCGGGGCCGCCGACCCACCCCACCACCCGGATACGCAGCCGGCGCGAAAACGCCCGCAAAAACCGGCCGCCGCGGGATCACGCGCAAGGCCCTGACGGAGTAACGTACGTCACCGGAGAGGCCGCTCCCCCCGTGGCGGCCTCTCCACTTATTCGCCCGGCGGCTCCGCCGCGGCGGGGGCGACCGGGTGACGCAGCCCCGGGTGCCCGGCCGGCAGCGACCGGCGCACCACCACCCAGCTCACCGCGAGCACCGCCGCCACCAACGGCCAGGAGAGCGCGACCCGGGCCACCGTCAGCGCGAGCACCTGGCCGCCCAGCCAGAGCGGCAGGAACACCGCCACCCGCAGCACGTAGCTCGCGACCCAGACCCAGCTGCCCCGGCCGTACGCGCGCAGCAGGGCCGGATCGCGCCGCCAGCGGGCCCGCTGCCCGAGCACGGCACCCACCACCGCCCCGAGCAGCGGCCAGCGCACCACGATGCTGACCACCCAGACCAGGGCGCTCGCCGCGTTGGAGAGCAACTGCACGAGGAAGAAGTCCTCGGCGCGGCCGGTACGCAACGCCACCAGCGCGGCGAGACAGACGGCCAGCAGCCCGACCAGCACCGAGCGCGGCCGGTCGCCCCGGCGCAGGCGCCAGCCGGCCAGCCCCGCGCCGGCGACCACCGCCGCGCCCACCCCGGTCCAGAGCGAGTGCCCGCCGAGCAGCCACCCCGCGGCGAACGCCACCGGCGGCAGGGTGGCGTCGACCGCCCCCCGGCGCCCGCCGAGCAGGTCCGCGAGCGTCTCCGGCCGGTCCGCCGGCGCCATTTCCCGCCCCCGTGCACGCGTCACCGCACCCTCCTCACGTCCGTCACCAACCTAGCGGTCGCCGAGCGGCAGGCCACCCGCGAACCGGGACGGACCGGCCGCTACGGTGTGCGGGTGCGAGCGACGCCGAGGGGTTGGACCGCGGTCTGGTTGGTCGTCCTGGCGATCGTCCAGGCGGCCGCCCTCATCGCCGTCTGGCGGGTCGCCGTGCACGTCGAGGTCGGCCAGTGGGTGGACACCGTCGCGCTGACCGGCAACCGGATCGGCCAGGACCGCATCGACGGCCCGGTGGACCGGATCCTCAACGCCATGTCGGTCGTCTCCCTGCTCGCGGCGACCGCGACGATCGGCTTCATCGCGCTGATCCGGGGCCGGATCGCCCTGGCGGTCACGGCCACCCTGCTGATCGCCGGCGCCAACGCCACCACCCAGCTGCTCAAGTACACCCTGGTCCGGCCCGACTTCGGCATCGACCCGGAACGGATCTACGCCGGCAACAGCCTGCCCAGCGGCCACGCCACGGTCGCCGCCTCGGTCGCGGTCGCCCTCGTGCTCGTCCTGCCGCGCACGGTACGGGTGGTTGGCGCCTTCGTCGGCGCCGGCTACGCCGCGATCGCCGGGGTGGCCACCCTCTCCGCCGGCTGGCACCGGCCCAGCGACGCGGTCGCGGCGTTCCTGGTGGTCGGCGTCTGGGCGGCGCTCGCCGGGTTGCTGCTGCTGATCACCCAGCGGGAGCAGGCGCAGGTGGAGTCGGCCGACGCGCACCGGGTCGCCGCGGTGGTGCTCGGCGTCGGCGGCGTACTGGCGGTGGTGGCCTGCGGCCTCGCCCTGGCCTGGCTGGTCGACCTGCGCGGCACCCCGCCCAGCGAGCTGGCCCGCCGGCCGCTGCTCGTCGGGTACGCCGGCACCGCCGCCGGGATCGCCGGGACCATGGGCGTGGTGATGGCGCTGGTGCTGGCGGCCGTGCACCGGCTGGTGCCCCGGGTCAAGGGCTGACCCGCCGCGGGTGCGGCAGGGGCGCGACGGGGGAGGACCGGTGCGGGCGGTACGGGCGGCGTTCCGCGACGAGTGCGAACGCCTCGGCGACGAGCTGCGCGGCGTCGACGGGGCGGACTTCGACCGCCCGACCGACTGCCGGCCGTGGACCGTACGCGAGCTGCTGGCGCACGTGCGGACCGGGGCCCGACGGCTGGTCGACATGCTCGCCGCGCCGCCCCCGCCCCACGCGGAGGTGGACGCCGCCCGCTACTACGGCGCGGCGAAGTTCACCCCGCCCGTGGACGCCGCCCGGATCGACAGCGGCCGGCGGGAGGGCCGGGAACTCGACGGACCGGCCCTGGTGGCGGACTTCGACCGGGCCTGGCGCGGTGCCCTCGACGCCGTCGACGCCGCGCCACCGGGCCGGGTGGTGCGCACCCGGCACGGCGACGCGATGGCGCTCGCCGAGTTCCTGCGTACCCGCGTGGTGGAGGTCGGCGTGCACGGCCTGGACCTGGCGGCGGCGCTGGACCGCCCGCCGTGGCTGACGCCGGGCGCGGCGGCCGTCGTCGCCGACCTGCTCACCGGCGGCCGGGCCGTCCCGGCGGAGCTGGGCTGGGACCGGCTCACGCTGATCCGCAAGGCGACCGGCCGCGCCGGCCTCACCGACCGCGAGCGCTCCGTCGTGGAGGCCGCCGGCTTCCGCTGGCTCTCCTTCGGCAGCTGACCGGCGCGAACCGGCGGCGCGGGCGGGTCAGGCCTCGACGCCCAGCTCGTCCGGCGCCGGGCGGGGCGCTGGCACGTGCCGGGCGGCGCCGCGCAGGTGCTCCAGCACCACCGGGTCGATCCGGCCGGGCACCAGGCGCTCCTCCAGGTTCTCCAGGCCGGCCCAGGCGAAGAGCGCTTCCTCGGGCCGGCCCGGGTCGACGCGATGGCCGAGCGCGGCCAGCAGGGCGCCGACCTCGGCGGCGACCGCGCCCGTCAGGTCGAGCAGGGTGGCGGGGTCGGGGCGGCTGAAGAGCAGGGTGTGCACCCCGAGCAGCCGGCCCAGCTCGGCCACCGGATCGGGGTGGTCGTCGACGCGCAGGTCGACCAGGACGTCGCCGGTGCCGTCGTACCCGCCGCCGCGCTCGACCACCAGCAGGCCCGCGCTCTGCCGGCCCCGCCGGTCGCCGCCGGCCTGGTCCCCGGCGCGCAGCGCGGCGAGCAGCCGCTCGGCGAAGGGCAGCGCCCCGCCGCCGAGCCAGGCGTCCCGCATCGCGTCGATCACCTGCGGGCCGGCCAGGATGTTGCCCTGGGCCGCCCAACCCTGCCCGGCCTGGCCCCCCGCCCAGGGGTGGCAGCCCGGCCCGGTCCAGGTCGCTCCCGCGCCGGTGGTGCCGACCACGCCGAGCTGGCGATGGTCCCGCTCGGGGTCGGCGGCGACCAGCCCGGCCACCACGTCGGCCGCGGCCACCCCGGTGCGCAGCAGGGCCAGCCCCTGCGGGCGGTAGGCGAGGTTGACGTGGGCCTGGGTGGCCAGCGCGCCGACCTCGGCCTCGGCGGCGGGGACGAGCGCGCCGGCCGCCAGGAACCTGCTGGCCACGACCACGCCGTGCCGGCGGCCGTCGGCCGAGCGGGCGACGAGGGAGAAGGTCACGCATGGAGACTAGCTCCCGCCGCCGCGTAGGCATCAGCCTATTTCGATCTGTGGTATGTCTGACGGGATCTTGCTCCGCGGCGCGTCGAGCGGGCACGATCGACCGATGACGACGCGATGGGGCATGACGGTGCCGCTGGACGGCATCCCGCTCGCCGACCACGCCGCGCTCTACGCGGCCCTCGACCGGGCCGGCTTCACCGACGTCTGGTCCTCCGAGGTCAACGGGGCGGACGCGTTCACCCCGCTGACGCTCGCCGCCGCCTGGCAGCCGAGGCTGCGCCTGGGCACCGCCATCACGCCCGTCTTCACCCGGGGCCCGGGCCTGCTGGCGATGAGCGCGGCGGCGCTGGCCGACGCCGCCCCCGGCCGCTTCGCGCTCGGCATCGGCGCGTCCTCGCCGGTCGTCGTGCGGAACTGGAACGGCGTGCCGTTCGACGAGCCGTTCCGGCGCACCCGCGACGTGTTGCGGTTCCTCCGCGCGGCGCTCTCCGGGGCGACCGTCGACGAGAAGTACGACACCTTCGCCGTGCGCCGGTTCGCCCTCGACCGCAGGCCGGCCGTGCCGCCGCCGGTGCTGCTCGCCGCGCTGCGCCCGGGGATGCTGCGGCTGGCGGGGGCCGAGGCCGACGGCGTGATCCTCAACTGGCTCGCCGCCGACGACGTGCCCCGGGCCCTCGCCGAGGTCGGCGAGAAGCGGGCCGGCTTCGACGTGGTCGCCCGGATCTTCGTCTGCCCGACCGAGGACGCCGCGCACGCCCGCGCCCTGGGCCGCCGGCTGATCACCAGCTACCTCACCGTCCCCGCGTACGCCGCGTTCCACCGCTGGCTGGGCCGGGGGGAGACGCTCGGGCCGATGTGGCGGGCCTGGGAGGCCGGCGACCGGCGCGGCGCGGGCGCCGCGGTGCCCGACGAGGTGGTCGACGCGCTGGTGCTGCACGGGTCACCGGAGCACTGCCGCGCGCAGGTCCGCCGCTACGCCGACGCCGGGGTGGACGTGCCGGTGCTGGCCCTGCTGCCCACCCCCGAACTCGCCGCCGGCGGCGGCGCGGCGCTGCCCGATCTCATCGCGCGGCTGGGCCCGGGCGGGGCGCGGTGAACCTCACCGACCGGGTGGTGGTGATCACCGGTGGGGCCGGCGGCATCGGGTCCGCCCTGGCCCGGCGCTTCGCCGCCGAGGGCGCCGCCGTCGTCGTCGTGGCCGACCTCGACGCCGACGCCGCCCGCGCGGTGGCCGACGGCGTCGGCCCGGCCGCCCACGCCGTCGCGCTCGACGTGACCGACGAGGAGCAGGTCCGCGCGCTGGTCGCGGAGACCGAGCGGCGGTACGGGCGGATCGACCTGTTCTGCGCGAACGCGGGCGTCACCTCCGGCGGCGGGATCGAGGTCGACGACGCCGGCTGGGACCGCGCCTGGCGGGTGAACGTGCTCTCGCACGTCTACGCGGCCCGCGCGGCGCTGCCGGCGATGCTGGCCCGGGGCGGCGGCTACCTGCTGCACACCTGCTCGGCGGCGGGCGTGCTGACCTCGGTCGGCGACGCCCCGTACGCCACGACCAAGCACGCGGCCGTCGGCTTCGCCGAGTGGCTCTCCGTCACCTACCGCGACCAGGGTGTACGGGTCAGCGCGCTCTGCCCGCAGGGGGTGGACACCCCGATGCTCGCCGACGGGCTGGCCGCCGGACACCTGGGCGCCCGCGTCGTCGCCGCCTCCGGCGCGGTGCTCACCGGTGACCAGGTCGCCGACGCGGTGGTCGCCGGCCTCGCCGAGGAGCGTTTCCTGATCCTCCCGCACCCCGAGGTCGCCGCCTACGCCCGCCGCAAGGCGGAGGACCCGGACGGCTGGCAGTCCGGCCTGCGCAAGCTCGTCCGCCGCCTGCGGGGGTGACCACGGGCCCGGGTCTGGCGACCGGTCGGGCGGAACGGCGCGTCCGCCCTCGCGGGTTCCGCGCCGGCACCGTTCACAGTTGGACGATCCGACCCACGCGCGGGGGCGTGCGGCCGGCGAGCACCTCCAGCCAGGCGTGCGCCAGGGCGTCGGGCCCGGACCCGGTCCGCACGTCGAGCCATGCCCCGACGACACCGGTGAACCGCTGCCAGGCGTCGGTGAACCGCTGGTCGAGTCCCTCGCGCCCCCAGTCCTGGCGGCGCTTGCGCATCTGCACGGGGGCGAAGAACACCTCCCCGGCGGCGTCGGCGTTCGGGATCTGGGTGGTGAGTCCGACCGCGACGTCGCGTACGAGCCGGTCGCCGAGGCGCCGTCGCAGGGCGGCGCGGGTGTCGGGCGCGCCGGAGAGGTCGAGGTAGGCGGTCGGTACGGCGTCGAGGGCGTCGACGTCGTCGTAGGAGACGACGTCGTCGTAGCAGCCGAGCGACCGCGTGAACGCGAGGTTGCCCGGTGAGGTCAGCCCGACCAGGCGGGGGCCTCGGCCGTGCAGTTCGAAGGCGGCGGCGTACGCGGTCTTGCTGGAAGCCGACGACAGCACCAGGGACCGCGCGCCGTAGAAGTCGTTGTCGACGACCTGGTCGGCAAGCATGAAGGAGGTGAAGAAGAGCGGCCTGAACAGCACCAGCAGGTCCTCCTGGTCCGGCCGGTACGCCGGGTCGCCCGTGGTCGACCGGTACACGTTGTAGGGGGAGGGCAGGTCGGCGCGGTGCGCGCTCGCGTCGCGGAACCCGGAGGCGTCCACCCGGTCCGGCCGTAGCACCAGGTGACCCGCCGGCGGCAGGTAGCCGTAGACCCGTTGCCCCGCCGCGACCCCCTGCACCGTCGACTCGACCACCTCGGCGAAGCCCCACAGCGGCGGAAGTCCCCACCGTGGCCCGAGCCCGCGGGGGCCCGGCGGGAAGAACTCCCAGTACCGCATGGAGTCGCCGAGCACCGCGTACGTCACGTTGTTGGCGGTGAGGCCGACGCGGTCGACCCGCAGCAGTGCCTCGCCGTCGGACAGGGCGGGCGTCCCGCCCTCGACGAGGGTGGTCCGGCTCAGGTCGTCACGGGCCACGGCGAAGGTCCAGGAAGCAGGCATGGTGCGACGCTAAGCAGCTCCGGGCGCCGAGACAAGTGCACTGTGAGTGCAAAATCCCACTCGGTCTCCGGGTTGACGGGCGAATCGCGCACGAGGCGGCCGCACCCGTGGCCGGCGCCGGGGGCAGCGACGGCGCTCGATCGCCGCGTCGCGGAGGGCTCAGCGGGGCCAGCGCAGGGGACCGGGACGCACGGCCCAGAGGACGCGGCGCCACCAGGGGCGGGCGGCGCGCAGCGCGGCGACGTAGTCGCCGGCCGTCGTCACGGCCCGCGCGGCCTGCTCCGCGGTGGCCGTCGCCGGAGCGAAGGCCGTCTGGTTGAGCAGCCCCGCCAGCTCGTCCACCCGCGCGTCGAGGTCCCCGGAGTGCGGCGGCCCGGCCCCGGTCGGGGCGGGCCCGGCGCCGGCGGCCGGGGGACCGGACCTCCCGGCCCGGGCGTCGGCGACGGCCCGGCGGGCGTGGGCGGCGACCTCGGAGGCGGAGAGGTCCCCGCCGACCGGCTGCCCGGCCAGCCGCAGCGCGTCGGTGACCTCCCGCCAGGCGCCGGCGATCCGCTGGCCGGGGTCGCCCCGCTCCAACCGCGCCCGGCTCCGCGCCCGGCGCATCAGCAGCAGGGCGAGCAGCGCGGCCACGGTCAGCAGCAGCGTGCTGACCGCCCCGGCGCCGACGAGGAGCGCCGTCGACGGGCCGCCGGCGTCGGCCGGCCGGCCCGGCCCGGCCACCGGGGCGGGCGGCTCCGTCGGCTCGACCGTCGGCTCCGGCACCTCCGACGGGGGCGGCTCGTCCGGCGTCGGGCGGAAGTCCTCCTCCACCGGACGCGGCTCCTCGTCGGGCCGGGGCAGCGGGTCGAACGGCACCCAGCCCAGCCCCGCGAAGAGCACCTCCGGCCAGGCGTACGCGTCGCCCGCCCGCACCGGGCCGTCGCCGGCCGCGCGGAAGCCCACCACCACCCGGGTCGGCAGCCCGGCCAACCGGCCCAGCACGGCGAACGCCGCCGCGAACTGCTCCGAGGTGCCCCGCTGGCCGCCCGCGTCGCGCGGGCCGAAGAGGAAGAAGTTCAGGTTCGGGTACGCGTGCCCGCTCGGCGCGTCCGCCACGAGGCGGTAGTGCTCGGCGAGGAACTGCTCCACGGCGGTGGCCCGCGCGTACGGGGCGCCGTTGGACTCGGCGAGCTGGGCGGCGAGGCGGCGCAG
The DNA here is from genome assembly GCF_036906775.1 of Micromonospora sp. CPCC 205561. Lineage (NCBI taxonomy): Bacteria > Bacillati > Actinomycetota > Actinomycetes > Micromonosporales > Micromonosporaceae > Micromonospora > Micromonospora sp. CPCC 205561. The sequence continues at coordinate 39,576 of NZ_JBAKHV010000004.1, forward strand.
CGGATCGGGCACCCCGTCGGCGACGCGCAGCACCCGGGCCACCTCCTCGCCGGCCGGCACGTCCGCCGTGCTGAGCAGGTTGCCGTCGGGCGTCTCCGCGGCCGAGGTCACCGTGTAGCGCAGCCCCGGGGTCAGCCCCTCGGGCCGGATCAGCGTGCCGGTCGCCGGGTCGTACGCCACCCTCGCCCCGGTCACCTCGCGCGGCGTGGCGACGGCGGGCAGCAGCCGGCCGCTCAGCTCGGCGACGGTGATCTCCTGCCGTACCGTCCGCACCGTGCTGTCCGGGGCCGGCGCCGTCGCCGGCAGGATCCGCCCCGCGTTGCGGTACGTCGCGCCGACCCGCCAGGTCACCCCGTCGTAGTCGCTGAGCACGGCCAGCCGGATCGGCGCCGGCCGGTCGGTGCCCGACGCGGGGTCGGTGTCCCGGTCCGGGCCGGGCGATCCGCCCGGCACGGCCGGGCCGGGGCCGTCGGTGCGCACGTCGAGCAGCGGCTGCCCCGGGTTCAGCGCCCAGCCGGAGATGCGGATGAGCGGATTCTCGTCGAGCGTCTCCACCTGCGGCGGCTCGACGTAGCGCCGGGGATCCACCGGCCGCCCCCCGACCCGGTCGGCGAGCAGCGGACCGAGCAGGGCGGGCAGCGCCACGACCACGACCAGCCCGGCGGCCGTGGCGGCGGCGAGCCGGGCCCGGACGGCGGCGCGGACCGCCGGAGTCAGGCCGGCCGCCGGGTCGCCGCCGGCCGTGGCCGCGCCGCCCGCCGGCACCGCCAGGCCCAGCGCCGCCACGACCACGAGAGCCAGCGTCGGACCGATCGCCGGCTCGGCGTTCGGGCCGACCACGTAGAGCGCGGCGGCGTAGAGCAGCACCGGCGGCAGGTAGCCGAGCAGCACCCGGCCGGCCCGCAGCGCCACCTCCGCCCCGGCCAGGCCGGCCAGCCACGCGGCCACCAGCGGCACCAGCACCGTGTCGGGGGTGGGTTCCACCGGGATCATCGCCGTCAGCAGCCGGGGGATGCCGTTCGCCGCGGCGTCGGCGGTGATCTCGGCCAGGCCGCCGGGCAGCGCCGCCCGGGTCGCGGTGAGCCGTAGCGACCAGGCCGTCCAGCCGGCCATCGCGAGCACCGAGAGCGGTGCGACCAGCCACGAGGGCAGCCGGCGGGCGGCCACGCTGACCAGCACCGCGCCGATCGCCGCCCCCAGCACCAGCCGGCCCAGCAGCGGGCCGGCGTACACCCGGCCGAGCACGGCCCCGGCCAAACCGATCATCGCGATCAGCGCCACCGGCACCGGGGCCTGCCGCAGCACCCGCGGCAGCGCCCGGCCCGCGCCGCTCGCCCGGCGCCCGTCGCCGGCCGGGGCGCCGTCGCTGCCGCCGGCGGGAGGCGCCGCGCCGTCGCGGACCGCGCCGCTCGCCCTCACCACCTGCGCACCCCGTCCCATTCGGCGGCGAACGCGGCGCCGTCCGCGGCGTCGATCACGACCAGGCCCGGCGCGCCCGACGGCGCCGGCCCCCGCGCCCCGAACACCCCCACCACCACCGAGGGGTACGCGGCGCGCAGCGCGCCCACCGTGCCCAGGTCCTCGCGACCCCCCGGGCCGGTGAGGAAGACCAGCGTGTCGCCGAGCCGTTCCCGCCGCAGCCGGGTCGTGGCGGGCCCCAGCACGTCGTCGTCGGCGAGCCGCGCCGCCGCCAGCAGGTCCAGCGGCCCGCCGCCGCGCGTCACGGGGTCGTCCGCCGGACCCGCCCCGGGCGGCTCGGGGGCGACCGGCAGCAGCACCACCGGCAGATCCTCGCGGTACGCGGCCACCAGCACCGAGGCGGCGGCCTCGCACGCCGACTCGAACGACTCGGCCACCCCGTCGACGCGCCCCGGGTGGGCGCCCGCCCGGTTGTCCAGCAGCACCACGATCCGGGGCAGGCTGGTGTCCACGTTCTCCCGCACCATCAGCTCGCCCACCCGGGCGCTGGTCCGCCAGTGCACCCGGCGCAGCTCGTCGCCGACCACGTACTCCCGCAGCGAGTCGAACGTGATCGACCCGTGCGGCACGCGGTCCACCCGCCCGTCCAGGCTGCGCCCCGCTCCCGTCGGCACCGCGCTCAGCGGGTGCACGCGCGGATGCACCCAGACCGGCACGGTGCCGCCGTACGGGCGGGCCAGCGCCACCAGGCCCAGCGGGTCGCGCCGGGTCACCCGCAGCGGGCCCACCGGCACCACCCCCCGGCGGGACGTCGGCACGTCGTAGCGGACCGTGGTGTCCCGGCCCGGGCGCAGCCGCAGCAGCGGCACCGGGACGGCCCGGTCCCCGCACCGGTCCTCCGCCACCAGGCTCGCCGACCGCAGCCGCCCGGCGTTGCGCACCGTCAGCGTCATCGCGGCCGGCTCGCCCCGCGCCACCCGGTCCGGGTCCGCGCTGCGGACCACCACCAGCCGGGGTCGCCAGACCGCCGTGGTCACGGCGTAGCCGACGGCGGTGCCGGCCGCCGTGCCCAGCAGCACCAGCTCGGGGTACGCGAAGCGGAAGCCGGCGCCGAGCAGCACGACGGCGGCGACGAGCAGCCCGAAACCCCGGGCGGTGAGCGCGGACACCGGCGTCGCCGGTCAGCCCTGGGCCGGGGCCGGCTGGCCCGAGGGCAGCGGGACCGGCACCGAGGCGACCGCCTGGCGCAGCACCTCGGCGGCGGTGAACCCGCGCACCTGCGCGTCCGGGGTGAGCAGCAGCCGGTGCGCGAAGACCGGTTCGGTCAGGGTCTTCAGGTCCTCCGGCATGATCCAGCCCCGCCCGTCGATCAGCGCGTACGCGCACGCCGCCCTGGTCAGCGCGATCACGCCCCGGGGACTGACCCCGACCCGCACCTGCGGGTGGTTGCGGGTCGCCGCTGCCAGCCGCACCGCGTACGCGTAGAGCGGCTCGGCGATGTGCACCCGGCGGGCCATCCGGACCATCTCCCCGACGGTGGCCGTGTCGGTGACCGCGGTGAGCGCCTCCGGGGAACGCACCGTCGCCCCGCGCAGCACCTCCACCTCGACCGCCTCGTCGGGATAGCCGACGGAGAGCTTCACCAGGAACCGGTCGAGCTGGGCCTCGGGCAGCCGGTAGGTGCCGTCCATCTCCACCGGGTTCTGCGTCGCCACCACGAGGAACGGCTGCGGCACCGGGTGCCGGACCCCGTCGACGGTGACGGTGTGCTCCTCCATCACCTCCAGCAGCGCCGACTGGGTCTTCGGCGACGCTCGGTTGATCTCGTCGGCGATGACGATGTTGGCGAAGACCGGACCGGGGTGGAACTCGAAGCCCCGGGTGGCCTGGTTGAAGATCGTCACCCCGGAAACGTCCGAGGGGAGCAGGTCGGGGGTGAACTGGATGCGCCGCCACTGCCCCTTCACGGTGGCGGCGACGGCCCGGGCCAGGGTGGTCTTGCCGACGCCCGGCACGTCCTCCAGCAGCACGTGTCCCTGCGCGAAGAGCGCGGTCAGCGCCAGCCGTACCACCTGCGGCTTGCCCAGCACCACCGCGTTGACGTTCTCGGCCAGCCGGGCGGCGAGGGCGGCGAAGCCCTGCACCTCCGCCTGGGTGAGCGGTTCTGGGGTGTTCACGCGGTGGTGCTCCTTGCCTGGTGGGTCAGCAGGTGGGCAGGACGTCGATGTCGTCGCCGCCCTCGAGGTTGAGCCAGGCCCAGGGGATGTAGTTGCGCCCCCCGTAGGCGACCTGCACCCACCAGGTGCTCTGCTTCTGGTTGTTGTAGATCCAGGAGTCGACGTTCTCGCCCGACTTCCTGCAGTACGCCTTCAACCGGGTCCCGGGCTTCGCCCAGCCGGCCTGCTGGTCGTTGTCCTGGCGGGTGACCTTGAAGATCTCGTTGCCGTTGCGGCCCTCGACGTCCCTGTCGCAGTACGTCCGCTGCTCGCCGTCGGGCCCGTTCTTGCAGGTCGCGATCCCGTAGAGGGCGTCGGTCGGCTGGGCGCGGGTGGCGCTGCCCTTGCCGGCTGCGTTGCTCGCGGTCACGGTGAAGGTGTACTTCGTGCCCGGGGTCAGGCCCGTCATCGTGATGCTGGAGCAGTTCCCGGTCTTGGCCGGCTCACCGCCCGTGCTCAGCGAGCAGGTGGCCTTGCCGCCCCCGGCGTCCACCGTGAACGTCACCGTCGCCGACGTGGCCGCCGCCGAGGAGCCGGTCACCGTGACCCGGGGCTCGGCCACCGTACGGGCCGTCGCGGTCGCCTCCGGGCCGGGGCCGGCCTCGTTGACCGCCTTCACCTTCACGGTGACGTTCTGGCCGTTGCCCAGCCCGTCCACGGTGGCCCGGGGGTCGGTGACCTCGCTGGTGCGCCCGCCCACGTCCACGACGTACTTCGTCACCGGGCGGCCGTTCGCCACCGCCGGCGACCACTGCACCGCGACGGTGCCCGGCCGGTCGGCCACCGTCGTCGCCCGCAGGTCGGCGGGGCGCTCCGGCGGCGCGTACGGCACCACCGTGTTGCTCACCGGGGAGGCCGCCGATCCGGCGCCCCGGTCGTTGACCGCCACCACCGTGAAGGCGTACTGGGTGCCGTAGTCCAGCTCGCCCGCCGGCACCACCAGCTCCGTCCGGCGGGACTCGCCCGCCGGGGCGTTGGTGCCCGCCGAGGTGGCGGTGACCACGTACCTGGCGATCCTGTTGCCCTGCCCGTCGGCGGCCGGCCACTTCACCAGCACCGTGCCGTCGGGCCGCTCCCGGGCGGTGACGCCGGCCGGCGGGTCGGGCACCGCGGCCGTCGGCGTGACCGGGTTGCTGGTACGCGCGGGACCCTCGCCCTTCGCGTTGACCGCGTGCACCGAGAACCGGTACGTCTCGCCGTTGGTCAGGCCCTTGATCTCCACGGCCCGCTGGTTGGCACCGACCTGCACCCGTTGGCCGGCGCCCTGCACCACGTACCGGGTGATCTCCGCGCCGTTGGCCGGGGCCTGCCGCCAGCTCACCCGGGCCTGCGCGTTGCCGGCGGCGGCGGTGACGGCGCGCGGCGCGCCCGGCTTGCCCACCTTCGGCTTCTTCGGCGGGGGCGGCGGCGGGGGAGCCGGCGGCGGGTCGCCGCCGAGCACGTCGTTGGCGTACTTGTCGACCTCGCGGACCTGGTGCCGGTCGTCCACCACCCGCGCCGTGGCCGCCTCGGGGGCGTTGATGAAGAGGTGGTTCTCGCGCACCTCCAGCTCCAGCGGCCCGGTGCCCCTGCCCCGGATGGTGTCGACGAGCCGGCCCTGCGAGTCGAAGGCGTAGACCGTGCCGGACGCCTCGTCGGCGCAGTAGTACCGGCCCGCCCACGCCACGGCCGGGCTGAGCCGGTCACCCGTGCCCGGCACCGTGAACGCCCGCACCGCGCCGCCGCCGTCGACCACGTGCACCCGCCGCTCGCCGGGCACCGTCACGGGCACGTCCGGCCCGCTGGTCCGCTCCGGCAGCGCGCCCGGCGCGGTCGTCGTCAGCGGCGTGCGGCGTACCTTGCCGCCCTGCACGGTGACCAGCGCCCCGGCGGTGCGGTCGAGCACGGCGACGCCGTCGTCCAGCGTGGAGACGACCAGCTCGTGGCTCGCCTCCGCCACGTCGTACGTCGCGACCTGCTTGGGGCTCAGGCCGGCCCCCGCCGCGGCGGCCGAGGCGGGCGCGGAGGGCAGCGCCGCGGCGGTGATCGCCGAGACGGTGCCCTCGCCGGGCACCGCGATCCAGAGGCGGCCCTCGCCGTCGAACGAGCCGCCGGTGATGCCCGGCGGGTAGCGCACCGGCTCGCCGACCGGGCTGAGCGACCGGGGGTCGAGTTGCCGGACGATGCCCTGTACGGCATCGACGACGAACGCGGCCTCCTTGTGCAGCGCGACGTTGACGCCCAGGCCCGGGGTGGTCCGCGTGGTCGCGGTGATCTGGAGGGTGGCCAGGTCCAGCGAGCTGACCTGACCGGTGTTCAGGTCCCGCAGGACGAGCAGGCGGTCGGTCTGGGTGACCTGCATGGGGTGCCGGCGGGCACCCGGGATGCCGACCCGGGTGTCGACCCGGGCGGTGACGCCGTTGACCCGGGCCATCTCGCTGCGCGCGGAACTCCACAGCCAGGAGCTCGCGTCGTAGTTCGCCACCGCGTTGTCCGCCGCGCCGAGCCCGTGCAGGGTCAACCCCATGGCGGCCAGCAGCGCGGCCACCGTCGCGACGGTGACCAGGCCGCCGCGCACGCGGCGGGGCCGGGGACGCGGGGTGCCGGCACCGGCGTGCCCGACTTCATCGATGGTGGCCACTGCCGGCTGCCTCCCGTGTCGTCCCTGGGCAGGTGGTGCGCCGTGTCCGGCGACCCTCCCCGAGCCGGGTGCCATCATATGGCCCGGCCGGGGGCCTGGGAACCCGCACCGTCCCCCTGTGGACACCCAGCGTGTGCGCCGCCGGCGTGCGCCGTCAGCTCGACGGGGTGCCGCCCCCGCGTTCGGTGCACACCTGCCCGGAGGTGGCGAACGAGTCCGTCGAGTAGACCGCCAGCACCGTGAAGCAGTAGTCCACCCGCGAGTTCAGCCCGTTCACCCGGTAGCTGGTCCGACCCGGGTCCACCGTGGCCATCACCCCCAACGTCTGCCCGGCCCGGCCGCCGGCCACCATGAACGGCACCCCGCCACTGGTCGGGTCCGTCCAGTTCAGGGTGACGGCCGCCGAGTCGTCCTTGAGCGTCAGGCCGCCCGGCGGCGGACCGGTGGTGACCCCCGCCGACGGCGGTGAGGTGGGCCCGGCCGGGGCGGCCGCGCCCCGGTTGAGCACCAGCACGCCCACGCCGACGAGCGCCACGACGGCCAGGACCGCGACGAGCACCGCGACGAGCACCGCCGTCCGGTTCCGGCCGCCCCCGTCGGGCTCCGCCACCGCGGGGTACGCCGGGGGCGGCGGCACGACCGGCGGGGGCGGGAGGGGCGACGCCGGGTGGGCGGAACCGCCCGAGCCCGATCCGGCCCGGTACGGCTGCGCCCGCATCGGGAACGTCTCGTCGATGTCGAGGTACGCGGGCGGCTCGTCGTCCTCCCGCCGACGCGGCTCCTCCGGCGGTGGCTCCGCCCGCTGCGCCGCCGCCCGCTCCAGCTCCTCCTCGACGTCCAGGTCGTCGGCCCCCTCGTCGGCCGTCGGCGAGGTCAGCGCCTGCGGGGGAGCCGTACTGCTCCACGGCGGCGCCGTCATGCCCCACGGCGGTACGGGCGGCGCGCTCACCGGCGGCGGCACCGCCGGCGGGGCGTCCATCGACTGCGGGCGCTGCGGCGGCGCGGCGAACTGCCGCGGCAGACCGGGTGGCGCGCTCACCGGCGGGGGGATGACCGGCGGCGGCGGGAGCACCGGGGGGGACGGAACGACCGGATACGGAGGCGCCGGTGGGGAACTGACGGCTCGCGGCGGCGCGCTGACGGGCCCCGGCGGGGCGCTGACCGGCGGGCTCGGGATCGGGTGGGCCGGCGGCGCGCTGACCGGCGTCGGGACGGTTGGTGGGGCGCTGACCGGCGCGGAGTGCCGTCCTGCCGGTGCGGCGTGCGGGTCGCCCGCGGAAGGGGTCAGGGGCGGCGTTTCCGGTAGCGGTCGCGGCTGGCCTTCCGCCGCGCCCGACCCGGCCGCCCCGCCGGCGGCGCGGGCGATCTCCTCGGCGAGCAGCGGCTCGATCTGCTTGACCTGGATGGTCGGCTTGGCCCACCCGGGCGCCGGTGCGCCCGCCCCCGCCGACGTGTCCGGCGCGGACGCCCGTGGCGTCTCGACGGGAGGCACCGGCGGCTCGGCGGCGGGCCCGGTCGCCCCGGGGGTCCCCGCCGTCGGCGCGGCGACCGGCCCGGCGGTCGACGGTGCCTCGGCTGCGGGCGACCCCGTCTCCGACGGAGGCCTGCCGGTCGACGACGGGCTGGCGGTCGACGCGGCCACGGTCGACGCCGCGGACGGCTGGGCGGTCGCCGCGGTCGCGGGTGACGCCCCGGAGGGCGGCCCGGCGGTCGGGGGCGCGTCGGCTGCGGGCAGCGTCGCCGACGACCCGGTGGCCGAGGGCGTCGCGGCGGCCCGTGGCGTCCTTCCCGGCGGCCCGCCGGGTGAGCACGTCTCGTCGGCGGTCCGTTGCCGTGGCGGAGCGGCGGAGCCCGGCCGGGGCCCGCCGCCCCCCGACTGCGCGGTCGGCTCCGTTCGGCCCGGGATCGCGGGTGCCGGCGCGGGGGCGGCCAGGGGTTCCGGAGCGGCGACCGGACCGGCGGTCGTCGCCGCGTGCCGCGGGGGCGGCGGGGCGGGCGGTGCCACGCTCGCCCCGCCGGGCGGAGCGGACACCGCGGCCTCCGCCGCCGGGGGCGGCGTCCGCATGTCCGGGACGGCCGGTGGCATGCCCGCAACGGCCGGCGGCGTCGCCGGCGGAGCGGGGCGCGGCGGCACGGGCGTGGCCGTACCCCGCGTGGTGGCCGGTGGCGACGGCACGGGCGGAGGCGCCCAGGGCGACCGCGACGACGCCGGCCCCGCCGCCGTCCCCGGGCGTTGCGACGGGACGACGGGGGGCGCCGGCACGACCGGGGGCGCCGGCACGGGCACCCGCGCCTGGGCGTCGGTCGAGGATGGCGGCACCACCGGAGGCGGCGGCACCGTGGCGCGGCCCGGCCCCGGTGGCACGGGCGCGCGGGCGGGCACGGTGGCAGCGCCACGGGCCGACCCCGGTGGCGCGGGCGCGATCGGTGGCGGCGGGATCGTCGGGTGCGCCGGCGGGGTCCGCTGCGGCGGAGTGGCGTACGGGGCCGCCGGCCCGGGCCCGGCGGCCTGTGACGTGGGGGACGGCCCGGCCTGCGGCAGGGGCGGCGCCTGCGGTGGGGCCGGTGGCGCCCAGCCGTGCTGTGGCGGGGCGGGCACCACCGGCGGAGGCGGGATCTGGGCGGACCGGGACGGGGCCGGGTACGGCGGCGCGGGCGGCATCTGCGGCGGGTGGGCGGCCGGCTGCTGCGGGTACGGGGGCGGCAAAGGGTCCGGCGGCGGGGGCACGGCGGCGGCACGGCCGGGCGGCCCCGGAACGGGCGGGTGCGGCTGGCCCGGCGCATGCTGCGGGGGTGCCGGCGGGGCGCCGGTGAGGTGCGGCGGCGTCGGCGGCGTGGTCGGTCGTTGCGGGACGCGGGCGACGGCGGCCGGCTCGTGCGGCCGCCAGGTGGTGGAGAGCACCGCCAGCGACATGGTCGGCTCGGAGAGCGCCGACGTGTCGGGCCGCACGGCCGGCGGGGCGGGCTGGGGGGCGGGAGCGGCGTCGCCGAGATACTGCCGGGCGGTGCGTACGGCCGGGTGGTCGGCGCCGAGCACGGCGGGCCCGAGGCTGGCGACGCGCGTGTAGTTGCGACGCGCCTCGTGCCGGTTGCCCAGCTCGTCCGCCACCGCGGCCAGCTCGAAGGAGAGCGCCAGCATCAGGGGATCGGCGTGCGGCCAGAGGCGTTCGCCGGCCGCGAAAGCCTCCTCCAGCACCCGACGCGCGACCCCCGGCTCGTCCGCCTCCCGGTGCAGGCGGGCCAGCAGGTGCGCGGTGCTCAGCACATCCGGGTGATCCTTGCCGTACGGCGGCCGGGCCGCGTCCACGGCGTCGGAGAGCAGTCGACGGGCGGAGTTGAGATCGCCCGCGGCGCGCAGGGCGAGGGCCCGGTGCTGCACGGCGGCCAGGGGAGAGGGATGGGACACGTGGTCATGCTGCCGCGTGAGGGGCGCCGGACGCTACCCAGGCCCGCCGGTTGGCCACGGCCGACGCCGGTGACGAGGGCCTTCCGGCCTGCGCCGACCCGGCAGCCGGTTGCTGATGTGCATGATCCATCCGGGACGTGTACAGTAACTCCCCGTGCGGCCCACCAGGGCGGCCGGCGGGTGATCTGACCGCCCCGGCCGACAGGGTAGGCTGGACGGGCAGGTCCGGGTGGCGGAATGGCAGACGCGCTAGCTTGAGGTGCTAGTGCCCGTATAGGGCGTGGGGGTTCAAGTCCCCCCTCGGACACCAAATTACAGCATCCATGCTGTGTTTCGCGTACTGTGGTTAAGCACGCTTGATCACGCGAATCTCAGCGCAGCTACCCCCCGATCGACCCTGTCTCGATCGGGGACGATTGTCGTGGGCTGATAATTCCGTGGCTCCTGTCTTCCCTCCCGTGCGGCTGTCGGACCGGGAGCAGGGCCAGCGTCGGCCACGTGGTGGAGTTGCTCGCCGCCCGTCGTTGCCCATGCCGGCCCTGTCGACGTCACGCGCTGGCACGATGGTGTACGGCCTGGCTGCCATCGACAACAGCGGCAGGATCGCCGACCGCACGGTCATCCGGGCCCTCGGATGGGGCCGGGCACGCGATTGCACATCCGCGAGGACTCCAGAATCATCCTCGCCCGGCTGGACCGGCAGGGTGTCTTCACCGTCACCGGCCAGGGCCACCCCCACCTCCACCTACCCGCGGCCGTCCGGCACTGGTGCGGGCTCACCGCCGGCGACCGGGTGCTGCTGGCCGCAAACCCCGCTGACGGCCTGGGACCGCACCCCGGGCACCGAACCCCGGGCGGGTCGTCGGGAGCAGCGCTGATGGGATGGGGGAAATCTCGATGACAGGCAATTTCAGGGGCAACACAGAATATTCCAAGCTCGGACGGGTCACGTCAGGTACTTGACTGCTCAATGATCTCGCTGTTAACTTTCCTATCGACCGATTTCTCTGGGAGAAGAGGCAACTGTGCGACTGAAATCCCTCGCTCTCGCCCTGTCCGCTGCGGGCCTGCTGGCCGCCGTCCCCGCCGCGCCGGCCTCGGCTGGCGGGCCGTGGCCGGACGAGGAACCGTGGCCGCCGGGCAACTGCCAGCAGGGCACCTTCTGCGCCTGGCCCAGCTGGGCTCCGGTGAACACCGGCCCCACGGAGACCCCGTCCCTGGTGACCACCGGTCCGTGGACCGGCAACGCCCCGACGAAGACCTTTTACAATTACACGACCGCGAACGTCGAACTGGAATACCACCACACGTGGCAAAACGAATCGACGGTGATCACGCACTGTGCTGCCCCGCGCGGCAATATTTTCTACCTTCAGGTGATCGTGACCAAGGTGAATTGGCACGGTTCCTGCTGACGCGCCGTCAGGCAGCCTTGAATGGTTGGTCAAGGTGGCGCAACCCGGCTCCGGCTCCGGCTGCGATGTCATCCCGGGGTCTGTTTCGTTGGTTACGCCTGCGGACGCGGGGGTCGACCGATGGTCCGGTTGAGTCGGGCCGCGCGGTCGTCACGCCCGTCCGGTCGGGGTTGCGGGTCCGGTAGCCCGACTCCCAGGCCGTGGCGGCCGATGGCGCAAACGACCGTCCGGGCGGCGCGACCACGGCTGTGGTCGACATATTTCGATCTCAAGTCTGTCGTCCTTCGGGTACGCATCAGCCTCTCGACCCCGTCTGGAAAAGGCATGATCAGCACCCGACGCTGGCTCGGCACCGCCGCGGCGCTCCTGCTCGATGCCACCCTCACCGGCGCCGTACCGAGCGTCGTCCACGGCGCCGGCCGACGGTGTCGCCGTCGCCGTGCGGCACAAGCTGATCGAGCAGGCCGAGGTCGCGGTGGACCGGAAAGTCCGCACCGCCGGTGTGGAAGACACACCCGGGTGACCGTCACCCGCCGGGACGGCCAGGCCTGGGCCTTCGGCCCCGCCGTTTTGCCGGCGCCACCGCAGCCGATGATGGTGATGCGGTTCAACTTCGGGGTGCACCCGATGACCTTGTTCAAGTGGCTGCGTCAAGCCGACATCGACGCCGGCGCCACCCCCGGGACGACCGGCACCGAGTCGGCCGAGCTGCGGGAGGCGCGCAAGCGGATCAGGTTGTTGGAGCAGGAGAACGAGGTCCTGCGCCGGGCCGCTGCCTACTTGTCGCAGGCGCATCTGCCGGGAAAAGGCTCTACCCGCTCGTGAGCGAGCTGGCCGCCGACGGGATCCCCGTGGCGGTGACGTGCCGGGTGTTGAACATCGCTCGCCAGCCCTACTACCGGTGGGCTGAGCCGACCAGTCACCATCACCGACCTGGTGGCGGCGTATCGGGCCAACGCGTTGTTCGACGCCCACCGTGACGATCCGGAGTTCGGCTACCGGTTCCTGGTCGACGAGGCCCGCGACGCCGGGCAGCCGATGGCCGACCGTACCGCGTGGCGGATCTGCTCCGGGAACGGCTGGTGGAGCGCGTTCGGTAAGAAGCGTCGCGGCAAGGGCGGCAAGGTAGGCCCACCCGTGCACGACGACCTGGTCCAGCGGGACTTCACCGCCGATGGCCCGAACCGGCTGTGGCTGGCCGACATCACCGAGCACCACACCGCCGAGGGCAAGCTCTACCTGTGCGCGATCAAGGACGTCTGGTCCCACCGGATAGTCGGCTACTCCATCGACTCGCGGATGAAGTCTCGCTTGGCCGTCGCGGCGCTTGACAACGCCGCCGCCAGACGCGGTGACCTGGCCGGCTGCATCCTGCACACCGACCGCGGATCCCAATTTCGGTCCAGGAAGTTCGTCCGGGCCCTCAACCGCCACCACATGGCCGGATCGATGGGTCGCGTCGGCGCCGCCGGAGACAACGCCGCCATGGAGTCCTTCTTCGGCCTCCTGCAGAACAACGTCCTGAACCGGCGATCGTGGGCCACTCGCCAGCAACTACGGATCGCGATCGTGACCTGGATCGAACGGACCTACCACCGCCGCCGACGCCAGCGGTCGCTGTCCCGGTTGACCCCCGTTGAATTCGATACCATCATGCACCCACCGGCCAGTCAGGCCGCGTGACTACACCTGTCACCTGCCGGTGCAGCAGACCCGGTGACGCGGCACGCGACCAGGAGTGATCGCTCATTCCAGCCCGCCTCGGTGGTATCCCTTGGTGCCGAGGCGGGCGAGATAGAACTGCCAGGCGTCTCGGACGATGCCGTACAGCTCGGTGTGGCTGGGCATCCAGCCTAGCTCTCGGCGGGCCCGTTCGTTGGAGACGATCGTCGCTACCGCGTCGCCATCCCGACGCTGGCCATCCGAGACCGGCACTGTCCGTCCAGTCACGACGCGGACTGCCTCGATAATTTCGGCGTTGCTGTACCCATCACCGCTGCCCAGATTGTAGATCGCATGCCGGCGCGGTTCGGCGGCCTGCAGGGCGAGCAGGTGGGCACTAGCCAGATCGTCGACGTGGATGTAGTCGCGTACACAGGTCCCGTCCCGGGTCGGGTAGTCAGTGCCGTGGATGATCAGCCTACGCCGCTGCCCTCCGGCGACCTGCAATAGCATCGGGATCAAATGACTTTCCGGTAGGTGTCGCTCTCCGAGGCCACCGACCGCCCCGGCTGCGTTCGCATAGCGCAGGCTCACGGCCGCGAGTCCGAATGCCTTGGCCTCGGCCGCTAGGAGCATGTCCACCATCAGTTTGCTGGCGGCGTAGGGACTTGCGGGCTGGACAACGTTGTCCTCCGTGAGCGGCGCCGGGCCAGCGTCGGCGTAGATGGAGCAGGTCGAGGAGACGATAAGACGGGGTGTCCCGGCAGCTCGCACCGCTGACAGCAACGCGAGCGAGCCGGCTACGTTCGTGTTCCAGTACAAGTCGGGGCGGGCAACGGACTCCGCCACCTGGGCTTTGGCGGCGAGATGCAGGACGCCGTCAAAGCCGGCCCCGGGAGTGAGCACGCGGTCCACCTTGTGAATCGATAACTGGTGGAACTCAACGTCGCTTGGGACGTTATCCCGGTAGCCGGTCGAGAGGTCATCGACGACGACAACCTCATGCCCCCTCGCGGCAAGCCGCTGTGTTACGACGCTGCCGATATAGCCTGCACCGCCCGTCACAAGCACCTTCAAGACCCCTCCCTTCGCTGTTAGCGCGACAGGACTGTCGTCAAATAATTTCTGGATCGGGCCCGCTCTTGATCGAGCAGGGAGTGCACTCGGTCGTATTTAATTGCTGGGGCGGCCGGATCGACAACAGTATCGGGGGTGACAAGGCGAGGCGCGAGGCCGACGATGCTAAGTAGATCGCCTGTCCTCCCGCCGTACTGCGGTGGGGCGATTGAGTAGAATTGCTTGCTGAAGATCAACGAAAAGGCTGTGCCGTGGAAGGAACTGGTTACGACGAAGCCAGCATTGGCGAACAGTGCCAGGAATTCGGCCGGCGACGTGAAGTGAAAGGTGCGGTCGACGCCCACAATATGCCGTCGATAGCCGCCAAAAGTTACCTGGTAGACTGGAGCGTTGCGTGCGTCGGCTACGGTTCGGGCAATGTCCGCCGCAGCGGTCATCCGGTCCTGCTCCACGGAGTAGACGAGGACGTAGTCGTCAGTGGCGGTATGTGAGCTTGCCACTGTTGTCCATTGCTCTTGAGACAAGAGCAGGGTCGGATCGAGAACTCTTGTCCCACCCAGACCTAGCTTACGTAGAATACGCAGCCCAGCCTGCTCTCGAACCGCCACCGCATCGTATCTTTTCAAAAGCGCGCAAGTGGCCTCATGCTCATCGGAGGGCAATTCGTCGAGGCCAAAGCTCGCTGCGTAGGACACCCGCCGCGCTGACGGTGGCGCAAACGCAAGGTAGAAGGCGTGCTCGACTCCTTCGTTGTACACGCTGTTCCAGACCTGGTCACTACCGGTCAAGTAGACGTCGGCGAGGGGTGGCTTGGCGGTCAGCTCGTGGACGCTCCGGTACCGTCGGCGGGACAGCGGGGTCGTGGCCTGCAGGAACGCGCGAAATCTCCGGCCGGCGATCATGGCTTCAATGCTGCGATCAACTAGGTGCCAGGCGCGGGTGATGCTGCTGCCCGAGTGATCGGCGAGGCGACGCTTGGCCATCTGCCAGCCGCTGTGGGTCGGCCTATGGTAATCCACCAGCTCGACGTCATGTCCGAGATCCTGTAGCACGCGACAAAGGGCGTAGGCCTGTAGGGCTGAGCCGAAGTTTAGGGGTGTGTGGAGCGTGACGACCGCCACCCTCATCGCTGGCCCTCACCCCGTGCAAAAGCCGCACGCTGCCAACCGTCTAACAACATCTTCGCTGCTTCGTCCCAGGTCGGAAGACCGCGGATCAGATCCACCGCCCGGCGGGACAATTGATTCCGACGGGCCGGATCATGGAGGAGCCGTACGACGGCATCCGCAATCTCCTGGTGACCGTCAGCCAGCACGACGGCCGAGTCAACCCCGTCAGGAAGGCCGCGTATCGCGGGATCGGTGCAGACGATGGGGCACCCGGCATGCATGGCCTCGATCACCTTGACCTTGACTCCTGACCCGGTCTGGATCGGACAGACGAACACGTCGGCGTCCGCCAGCGCTGGCAACACTGAGTCGACCTCACCGACAATGTCAATCCTTTCGGCAGCGGCAGCGGCAGCGGCGAGATCAGGGGGCAGATCAGCGCCGACGAGGGCGAGCCGGGCGTTGGGAACGACCTGACTGATCTTTGGCCAAATCCTGGTTATGAGCTCGGATGCCCCGTGTCTGGTGGGCGCCCAGCTGTAGTTGCCGACGAACACTACGCGAGACCCCACCCCCGTGTGGGTCTTAAATTCCGCACCTGTCAGGTGGTCGAACCCGTTCGGCATGAGAGCGACCTCGACATCAGGGGCGTCGCGCAAGACGACGGCGGCATCCTGAGCCGAGACACAGGCGACGAGCGTGGCAACGGACCAGACCTCATGTTCCAGTGCTCGGCTCGCCTGCCAGCTGGCACCGCGCCGCTGCCCTGCCGCCTCGTGCTCACGATCCAGGAGGTACTCGATATTTTCCTCGACTACTAGGAGTGGCACTCTGCGATCTGGTGGAAGATGCCCGGCTAGGAAATAGCCCTCCACGTGAATCAGGTCAACTTCGGTGTCGCGCAGGTGCTGCCTGAGCCGCTCGTCGAAAGCCGCAGAACGATAGCCCCACACGCGTTCCGGGACGTCGTCGGGTGGTCGTTCTGGCGGTGTCGGCACGCTCTCAAACAACCACAGGTTGGCGCAATGGGGCAGCGTGAGCTGGGCGTGGGCGAAGTCCCGGTCGTATCGGTTGGTTAGAACGAAGAGTTCGACGTCTACGGCGTCGGCCACCAGGGACAGCAGTCGAGCCTCTCGGAGCTGGCCCCCGCTGTAAGGGGGAAAAGGCAATTGGTTTGTTATGTAGACAATCCTCATGCGGCCTAGCAGGCCCTGCCCCGCGAAGGAGCTGCTCCTCGCCACCAGCCTGGGGCTCCTTCCTTCCGGTCCGCCTTGAGCAGCAGTCTCGCCTTGCCCGGATCTGATGTACACGTCGGTTCGATGTCAACATGCCGACACTTCCATCGCTTCCCGCGTGACGTATGTTGCTGCCAGTGTCCCCCCTACGGGAAGGTCGGGAGGCCCCTTTGGTCAGACTAATCTCGCGGCTCGCTGCGGTTTGGCGACGTCGTCGTCGCAATCGCAAACTGCGGCGTCATGACCCCTTCTTGTACAAGTGATGTGCCGTTGTTGGGTGGTGGATAGAGATGCGCTACTGGGGCCTGTCCGCGCTATCGCACGACGCATCGCTTGCGGTTGTCGAGAACGACCAAGTCGTATTTGCAGCACATTCGGAGCGCTATTCGCGCATAAAGAACGACCCTTTTCTTGCTGAGGCGTTGATCGCTGAGGCCCTGACCTACGGACCACCCGACGCCATTGCATGGTACGAGCGGCCCCTGCTCAAAAGGGTTCGGCATATCCGGGCGGGTCAGTGGGCGGAGGCACGGTCGCGAGCTGACCTACCTCGGCAGTATCTTCGCGCGCTGCGGCTCCCGTTTCCAATACCTGAGATTCACTACGCCAGCCACCATCAAAGTCATGCTGCCGGAAGTTTCGCTACGAGCAATTTCGATGAAGCTGCGGTCATCGTCGCTGATGCTATCGGCGAGTTCCGTACATTTACCGTCGGTTATTTCCGGCAACGTGGCCCATACGCAATATTGCACCGGCGCTCCTACCCGGATAGCCTGGGCCTGCTGTACAGTGCGTTCACCCGCAGATGTGGTTACCGTCCTAACGAGGACGAATACATCGTTATGGGCATGGCTGCCTATGGTCAGCCGCGGTACGTCGACGCCATCTACGAGGACTTTGTTGAGGTGAGGTCGCCGTCGTTTCGGCTCAAGATTAATCCGCACCGCGGTATCGGAAACTGGATGCCGGATGCGAGCGCCGAGGATCTCGCGGCGAGCATCCAGAACGTTGTCGAGAATCTAATGGTGAACGCCGCCACTTGGGCCCGGCACCGCACCGGGTCGCGGAACCTCGTGCTCTCCGGTGGTATCGCGCTGAACTGTGTGGCCAACGCAAAGGTCGCACGGGAGGCGGGCTTTGACAATGTTTGGATTTTCCCCAACCCTGGCGATGCCGGCTCGAGCGTCGGGGCCGTAGCAGCGGTTACGGGTGCTCGATTGCGATGGCCTGGGCCGTACCTCGGGACCCCGCTCGCCGGAGAGTATCCGGTGGAGGCGCTTGTCAAGGAGTTAACGGCCGGAGGCGCCGTTGGCGTCGCCAATGGTCGGGCGGAGTTCGGGCCCCGTGCGCTCGGCAACCGCTCATTGCTTGCGGATCCACGGCCACTCAACATGAAGGATCAGGTCAATCGAATAAAGGGCCGCGAACCCTTCCGTCCGTTTGCCCCGGTGGTGCGGGTGGAGCGGGCCCATGAGCTGTTCGACATGCCCGTGCCCACGTCGCCATTCATGCAGTTCACGGCGACCTGTCGGAGGCCCGCCGAGTATGCCGCTATTGTGCACCGGGACGGTACGAGCCGGGTCCAAACCGTGGACCGGGCTGCGCATCCCGGGCTGTACGCGTTGCTCGAGGCGTGGGAGGAGCAGACCGGATGTCCGCTGCTGCTCAATACGAGCCTCAACTCCCGGGGCGAGCCGTTGCTGAACTCGGCGGAAGATGTTGCGGCCTTCACTGCTCGTACCGGGCTTCAGGTCTACTAGGGGCCACATGATTCGACTACTGGTTACCAACGGTTGCAGCTGCACGCGGGGCGAAGAGCTGTCCGACCCGGTCACCCAGGCCTGGCCGGTCGTGCTTGGGAAACTCCTCGGCATCCCACACGTCAATCTTGCCCAAGACGGTTCCTCGAACCGGCGCATCGTCCGCAGCACAGTCGCCAGGGTCGATGGCACCCGTCGGAAGTTCTCCGCGCGACCCGACGAAGTGCTCGTGTTGCTTGCGTGGACTCAAAGCTCCCGGCACGAGTACTACTCGCCGGGGGAGCGCCCGGAGGCGCGGGGTGGCCCCGCCGACCATCCAGGCGACCGCAACTGGCAACGAATTGGCCCGTGGCGGCAAGATGCCGGCCACCGGGCGTCCCGCGCCTTCTACGACCATCTCTGGTCTGACGAAGGCCAACTGACCAATCTGTTCCTCGACTGGGTCCTGCTCGATCGGTTTCTCAGTTACGAAGGGTATCTAGCCCGCTACGCGTTCGCGTTCCCAGTTGCGCCGGAAGTCCCCGAGCCCGCGCTGCAGTACCTGCGTCAGCTGCAAGGCGAAACAGTCTGGGGTGGGTTACCGCCCACACATGGCAGGTCCTTCCTTGAGATGCCTGAGGGGATGGCGCGAGGACCCGGCGGGCATCCGTTGGCCGAGGGACACGAATGGTTCGCCGCGTCGCTGGCCAAGTGGTTGACATCGTGACCGGCGCGCCGACGGCATCGGTGGTCATTCCAGCGCGCAACGCCGTTGCGGTACTCGAGGGACAGTTGGCGGCGCTCCGAAAGCAGGAGTTCGACGGGCGCTTCGAGGTTATTGTGGCGGACAATGGCTCCACCGATGACACTGCAGCGGTCGCTGTCGGGTGGGCAGACCGCATTCCCGGTCTTCAAGTGGTGGACGCCAGCGCGCGGCCAGGCATCAGCCATGCCCGCAACACCGGTGTGGCGGCGGCCGGCGGCGAGTACGTGCTGTTCTGTGACGCGGACGATGAGGCCTCCCCGGGGTGGGTACAGGCCATGGTTGATGGACTAAAGCAGGCCGACGTCGTCGGCGGGCGCCTGGACTTAGACACCCTGAACCCGCCGCGGGTGCGGGCATGGCGGGTTGACCCGGCGCTCGACCGCCTTCCCACCACGATGGATTTCCTGCCGTACGCGATCGGTGCCAACATCGGGGTGCGAACGGCCGTGTATCGAGCCCTAGGCGGTTTCAATGAGGCCTACCGAGGCAGCCACGACGACGTGGAGTTCTGCTGGCGGGCACAGTTGGCGTCGTACCGGCTCGGGTACGTGCCGCAGGCCGTGATCCGCTACCGGTTACGGGGCGACTTGCGGCGCCTCGCCGCTCAACGCTACGGATACGGTTTGTCGTATGCGCAGCTGTTTAGGCAGTACCAGGACTTGGAGATTACGTCAGGAGGTGTCGGCACCGAGCTGAGGATCTGGGTCGGCCTCCTGCTGCAGATACCACAGATGGTGACCTGTACCGGACGGGGGCGCTGGATCTACCAGGCGTCATGGAACGCTGGCCGTTTGCGGGGCAGTTTGAGACATCGCACCCTCTGCCCCCGGTAACCCCTGTGGCTGCCGCACATCGGCTTGCCTTCGCCGGCGGTTGTGCCGTCGGTTTGCACTGTAGCCTGGGTTTCCCGTAACTGATCATCCGAACCGACGGCTATGGACATGCCCCCTCGGCCATCGCTGCGCCCGACTCGTATTTCCACAGTGCCCGCTGGCTGCTATAGCATTACGTCATGAGCACCCATGCTGAGCATGGGTGCCGTAAATTTGTGGTCGAATCCCCCCTCGGACACAAATTTGCGGCATCCATGCCGTCTCTTACGTACTGGTGGTCAGGGCTCTTTGACCACGTGAATCTGATCTTCGCGGCCAACCTCGCTGACCCTCTGGCGGTCGACGGTGGTGGTCGCTGTGGCTGAGCCCTCTCTGACTTCTGTCGTTCCCGCGGTTCTCCTGCCGGACCGTGGTCGAAGTCTTCTGCCGGACCGTGGTCGAAGCAACCCTCGTGACTCCCACGCGCCTCTGCGTCGGGCTCCGTTGCCGATGCCATCGGTCGCGCGGCAGCGGTCCGAGGCGAACTGCCTGCGGGATCTTGGTGGGACTGGGACGTGCAGAACTTCGACGGCTCCCAGCTTCGGTTGGCCGCGGGATATGACCTGACCTACCACCACAGCCTGGAGATGGTCTTCACCGACGTCGCATACCTGGCCTGCCCGACCCAGTTCCAGAATGATCGGTTCCGGGAACCTGACCTCGACGAGCGCGCACTGGTGCGTCGGCACGTCGGTGACGAACCACCTGATCGTTGCCTTTGACGTCGACGCACCGGCAGGGACTGATCTTTTGACCTGCCTCGTCGCAGCAGGACCGGTTGAGGTGATACCCGGCCTGATCTACCGCTACTGGCGCGACAACCTCGCTGCTGGAGAACGACTGGCTCCGTACGTACGGCCGCCGAAGCCATCGTAGGGTCCGGACCTCACGGAACCGCGGGCTGTTACTGGCAGCGACGTCCAGCCCGCCGACATTGACGCCCGGCCCGGTGGAGAGTGCGCACGATCGGCGGCAAAGCGTGCATCTGATCTTCCACATCGTTCGCAGAATGGTCGTCGTGTGCTCAGCGTGCTTACATTCTTCTTAACGCTCCGGCCGTCGACTCAACCACCACCTTTGGCGCCCTGCGAGTCCGGGGATCGTCGCGCTACCCTCCCCAGCATGACGCGTTACCTTGTCGTGCCCGGTCGAGGAGTTCCGTTTCCCGACCACTGGTCGCGCAGTTGGGTGAGGGACTACCCGAAGTACCAGTGGGCCCCCGAACCGCCCGGGCCACCGTACGTCGCCGCCGAACGGGTCGCCGCGCTGCACGGTGCCATAAGCACCGACGGTGAGCCGGCGATCCTCGTGGCGCACAGTGCGGGATGCCTGACCGTCGCCGTCTGGGCCAGCCAGCACGTGGGTCCCGTCCGTGCCGCCCTGCTGGTCACGCCACCGTACCTGGATCCGGACTGGACTCCCGACCCTCACGAGACCGTCGATGTCTTCATCGACCACGTGCCACGCGAGCCGCTGCCCTTCCGCTCGATCCTGGTCGCCAGTCACAACGATCCATTTGCCACGTTCGAGCAATTCGAAGCGTACGCGCGAGACTGGGGCTCGGAACTGTTCGACGCGGGCGCGGTCGGGCACCTGGACTCCAAGACCGGGTTCGGCGCGTGGCCCGACGGCGAGCGACTGGTCCGATCATTGGCCCAGCCCATACAGCCATAACACCGCTGACGCAACTGCGAGCGTGGGCCCGTAGTCCGAACACCGTCACCGACTGCACGACGTGCGCTCATCGGCATGAGCGCGCACCGTGTCGGGTCGTGAAGGTGCGTCCGGCTGAGAGGGCTCGCGCGCAAAGACTGGTCCCCAACGCCTGGCTCGCGACCCGTCAAGATGGGCTGAACTTCATCCGAGTGGGATAGCGCCGACAAGGCGCATCCCCTGATGGGCATCGGTTTGTGTCGATCCTCGTACACGAACCAAACCCCGACGGCGCAGCATCGGCTGCGGTGATTATCTGGGTGCCAGTTTGCAGTTCTTCCCGGACGACGATCATGAAATCATTGTCGTGAACGCCCCGGACGCGTTATTTCGACACGAACTGTGATGGTTCTTCGTGTTTTACGTGATCCCTGTCCCGTTGGGCGGGGATTTTTGCTGTCGTGGCGAGGAAAATCCCCGGAGGGGCGAGCGGGTGGACCGCGGTCTCGGCTTCGAGGGTGCAGGTGTGGTGGTCGCATACGATGATCATGTCGTTGGTCCACAGGTAGGTGGCGACCTTCTCCGCATTCTGGCTACGAGCACCTCAACGTCGAGGCGGTACGCCGGCACCTGACCGAGATCCGGGCCACGGACACCCGCAACGGCATTCTGGTGGTCACCGACGGGCTCTTCTTGGTGGACGCGGAATGGCCGGACCTCGTCACCCTGCAACGTGCCCGCCGGAATCACGAGAAACGCGCCGTGACCGCGCGGCGTGCTCACCCACTAGCGACAACTCCACCAACGACCGCACCGGCCCATCGACGCACAAAATCACGTCGGCCAGCACGAACAACGCGTCCGCCCGTGCGGTCAAGCAGCCGTAGAACTCCCGCCGGAACCTGCCCAGCTCCCCGACGCCTCCAACCGGATAAGGATCATGCATACTGATTACCGAGGCGGCCCTTGGCTATTGATGTCTTCCCTCGACAAGAAGAATGATCAACCAAGGGCTGTCCTCATGATCAGTCGGGGTCACCGACCAACCGCCGCAGGTTAAAGATCAAGTTAAGAAGGCGTTTCACACACGACGAGCAGATCCCGTGGCGCGCGTGCCCCGAGCACCGGTCGCAGCGCCCGGGGCAACGGCGGGCGGCACCTGCTGTGGGCAGATTCGGCCCGGGAACTGGTTTTCGCCTCCTATTGGGCCGAGGATCCACTCGGCCTCATCCGTCGGGTGTCAGAGACCGTCCCGGTCTCCGGGTGTAGCTGACGGTCGGAGCTTGCGTCTTGTCGCGCGCGCCGAGGACCTCGTTGACGAAGTCGCCTTGTTGCGCGCGTAGGCCATGAGGTCAGCGCCGTGAGCGTGCGTGAGATCGCGCTTGAGGCGCTCGTACCGGGACCGGTAATCCGCCCGGCACCGCAGCGCATCGCGGAACGCGACTTGTCGCCGCCACAGCAGGCAGGTCGGCTCGGTGAGATGGAGCTGGTTCGTGCGCTCCCCCCAGTTGGCGGCCTCCGGCTTGAAGAAGTAGTGCGCTTCCTCCGGACGGTGCACGCCGTTGCGGTAGCCGAGAGCGGTCACCGCCTCGATGGCGGCTACTGCCCCTGACATACTCCGCACCGGCGCCATCATGTCGATGATCGGCTTTGCTGCCAGGCCGGGAACCGATGTAGAGCCGATGTGCTCGACTGGCCCGACCAGCCATTGCGTCAGAGCGGTTTCGAGGATGGCCCGCTCCTACTCGAACAGCACAGCCCATTGCGGGTCGTACGGGCTGAGGGTAACCGGCGTGCCCTCCACGAGAACTGCCGTTCAGTATGAAGTACGGGTCGGGCGATTTCTCTCATCGTCAACCCATCGACCCGGATCAGGTTGCCGCGCCGGAGGGACGTCAGCCTTTCAACCTCTGTAGCCGAGACCCACGGTGAGGGTGCCACCGAGGACCGCCTTGCCAGCGATGCCGACCATCTGCTGGCCGTCACGAAGCTCTGCCAGCTTCTTCGGGAGTTCCTCAGACGGCAAGGTACGAGCGGGTGCTGGCCCCACCGGCTGATCCGGCAGGGGTGATTCGGTGAGTTTGGCCGCACCCGCGGTGCTCGGCACAAGCCCTGTGCGACCCGTCACTCGTACCGGTACTTCAGCGAGTCCGCCTCCGCCTGCTCGATGTCAGCGATCGTCAGCTCCGGCATCCGCAGCTGGGCCAGCGTCACCTCGGCCGAGGTCGGCTGGGCGTCCGCCGGCAGCCACTGCTCCGGCTTCCAGGCCCCGGCGCGTAGGAGCGACTTGGGGCAGTGCGGGTAGACCTCCTCGATCCCCACCACCAGCGCACTGGCCGGCGGCTTGCCCACGGCGGTCAGCTGAGACAGCAGTTCGGGGCGCGTGGAGACACAGGCCCGGCCGTTCATCCGGAGCGTCGTGGTGCGCCCGGGGATGATGAACAGCAGCCCGGCCCGTCCGGTCGCGACGACGTTCTGCAGGGTGTCCAGACGCTTATTGCCAGTGGCGTCCGGTATGGCCACCGTCCGTGCGTCCAGGACGGCGACGAACCCGGCGGGGCCTCCGCGCGGGGAGACGTCACAGTTGCCCTCGGCGTCCACGCTGGCGACCAGGACCAGAGACGAGCAGCCGATCAACCGCCGGGTCTGCTCGGTGAGTTCGGTCATCTGCTTCCGCACGGCCGCGTCGCTGGGGAGTTCGTAGGCACGGCGCAGCGCCTCCTGGTCGCGGACGGCGTCGAGGCGCAGCGAGTCGAAGGCGCTGGCGGCAGCGGCTGGCGTCATGCCGCCGACCCTAATGGGCATACGTGGCTGACGATAGCCACATCGACTGGCGCATCGACCTCACCAACTCCGGCCTGCCGTCACGGTGCGGGGCGACCGCCGGCACCTAAGAAAGGTGAGGCGAGCGCATAAGCGTTCAAATTGAGTGACGATCACGGCGGGCGCCGGTGGACGAGCATGCACGGCGGGACCGTCCTGGCGGGTGAACGGGAGAAACGACAGCTACGTGGCGCCGGCAGGCGCCCGAATCGTGCTGGAGGTCGATGGTCAGACGCACTACGCAAGCGAGCGCGAGGCCGCAGATGGCCAACGGCGCTGGCTCCCGGATGGCAACGAGTAGCGCGTCCCGTGGCGGCCAGCCGTGACCTCACCCTTGCCGGCTACGAGGTCTATCGGTTCGGCACGAACGAACTCCACGACGAGGGCCAGGCGCGCCCTCTGGTCGCGGCCTTCTTCAACGGTCTTTCCGCAGGCACAACATCGCTTCACCGAGGTGAACGACGCAGGGCCGGCACGCCCGGCACGCGGCAAGTGGTGCGTGCGTGCGCACCTACGTGCGTGCGTCTCGCCGCGCCTGCTGCCGCCGGTCAGGGAAGCCCTTACCCGATCGGCTCAGGCTGGGGTAGTCGGGATGGCCGGTCCAAGGTTCTCCGAGACGGGTGCGCTGTGCGCTACTTCCCGGCGGAAGGTCGAGGACGTCGATCAAGGTCGGATCTTCGTCCACGGCGTGGTGAAGGGACGGACGGCCGTCGCGGGTCGCTCGGGAGCGTGCCAGAGCACCCCACGTGCGTGGGGAGGACGCGATGCTGGAGCCGGGCTGCGGATCCGGCAACGCCGGCCAGCACCCTGCCCTCCCCACACGCGCGAGGGGGTGCTCGGACGTGCGGCCCGGCCGATTGGGGTCACTTCACGTCGTGGCCACAAGAGAAGCAGACGGCGGCAGTGCGGGGGTACATGTCGGTGAGCTGCCGCACCGCCTCCGGGTCGACTGCGGTGTCGCGGATGTGGCGGATGCGTCCAGCTTCGGTCATGTCGTCAGAAGGACCGGTGGCCCGTTCGGCGGGGGCGATGTTCCGGTGGAAGTAGTGGGCGGCGCGGGCGGTGATGTCGATCATCGGGCTACCTCCGGGCCGTGCTTGGGCCAGCCGCGCATGACGGGCGGGTGGTCATCGGGGTGCCTCCGGCGCGGGGTCGAGTTGGGGCCATGAGGGCTTCCACCGCTAGTTGTCGAACCAGAACACGATGCGCACGTCCTCCGGGGCACCCAGCTTCGCCAGCAGGTCGAGCCGACCGAAGTACCAGTCGTGGAGGAACTCGCGAACCGTCTTCATCTGCGGCTCACCCTCACCACGCTGATCAGCGAACGACTGATCATAGTCGAACGCCAGCAGTTCAGCGAGGGTCAGCCACGTGTGGCTGTGCCCGTCAACGTTCCAGTCGTCGCTCTTGGCGTGAACCTCGGCGGACACGTCGGCGGGCAGGCCGCGCGGCTCGGCGATGACCGGCGACTCGGAGTAGTTCCGGACGTCGGCGAGGAACCCGAACAGGCCGTAGTCGCGGGCGCCGTCAAACGGGCACTGCTTTTCTTTGGGGAACTCGTTGTCGGGGAAGGTGTTGTCTCCGGCATAGGCCCAGGTGCCGTTGGTGCGGGTTTCGACGTACGCGTGGATGTCGCATCCCATGGGTGGCTCCTTCGAGGTGTTGGGCTAGGCCGTGTTCAGAACCGGAGGAGCGTACTGGCCACGATGACCGAACCCACGACGGCTGACCGGTACTACTCCGAGCCAACAACCTGCACAGGCTCGCTCCAGCCCGGCCTCGGCCGCGGCGCGTACCGGGCGCTTCACGACGGCGGCCTGTCCTTGGTCACCGGGGCCACGGTCAACAACTACGTCTTCCCGGCGGGGAGCACCCCCTGGGCCGGCAACAGAGCAAGTGCCATCCCGCCACGCCCCTGAGGACGGCCATTCCGGTGCCCCAGCCGCGGTCCACGCGGCCAGCCGCCTCATCGCGTACATCGCCGGTCCGTTGTCACTGTCGCCGCCGCGCCCCGACCGCGCGGGTACCCGCCGGCGGCCGGGGCAGGCGTGCGCCCGGATCCGGTGCCGCGGTCGTGCGGGCGCGTCGGCTCTCTTGACCGCCAACTCGCTCCTTTACTATCGTACTAGTAAAGCAGCAAGGAGCTACCGTGTTCGTCTTCCGGCTCGACACCCACTCCGGCGTGCCGCCGTACCTGCAACTCGTCCAGCAGGTCCGCCAGGCGGTGCTGCTGGGCTTCCTCCAACCAGGTGACCGCCTCCCGCTCATCCGTGAGGTGGTCGAGGACCTGGCGATCAATCCGAACACCGTCGCCAAGGCGTACCGGCAGATGGAGCAGGAGAACCTGGTCACCGGCCGACCCGGCCAGGGCACGTTCGTCAATGAACAGCAGTCGGCCGCGATGTCGGCGTCGACGTACACGTCGCTGCGCCGCGGCCTGGCGACCTGGCTGCGCCGCGCCTACGCGGCCGGCCTCGACGAGCAGGCGGTCGACGCGCTCTTTACTTCCGTCCACCAGCAGACGAGGAATGAGGACGTGGCGTGACAGCGACCGAGTTCGCGCTGCGCACCGACGGTGTGGGCAAGCGGTACCGGAAGGGCTGGGCGCTGCGCGACTGCACCCTGGCCCTGCCGGCGGGCGGCGTGATCGCCCTGGTCGGGCCGAACGGCGCGGGCAAGACCACGCTGCTGCGCCTGGTCGTCGGGTTGCTGGCACCGAGCACCGGCACGGTGGAGGTCCTCGGCCACGACGTCACCGCCAGCACCCCGCAAACTCTGTCCCGGGTCGGGTTCCTGGCCCAGGACCACCCGCTGTACAAGCGCTTCACCGTCGCCGAGATGCTCCGCTTCGGCCGGGCCTGCAACCTGCGGTTCGACCAGGGACTGGCCGAGCGCCGGCTGGCGAAGCTGGGCATCCCGCTCGACCGCAGGGCCGGTACGCTCTCCGGCGGGCAGCAGGCCCAGGTCGCGTTGGCTCTGGCCCTGGCGAAGCGGCCGGACCTGCTCGTCCTCGACGAGCCGGTGGCCAGCCTCGACCCGCTGGCCCGGCACGAGTTCCTGCAGGTCCTCATGGGCGCGGTGGCCGAGGACGGGGTGACCGTCCTGTTCTCCTCCCACGTCGTGCACGAGCTGGAGCGCGTCTGCGACCACCTGGTCGTGCTCAACCACGGCCGGGTCACGCTCACCGGTGACATCGACACCCTCCTCGCCGAGCACCGGCTGCTCGTCGGCCCGCGCACCGCCACCGACCTCGACCGGGCCGGCACCGTCGTGGAGGCCGTCCACAGCGACCGGCACACGACCCTGCTGGTACGCGACGGCGCGATCCCGGCCGCGCCCGGGTGGCAGGCCCAGCCGGTCGCGCTGGAGGACCTGGTGCTGGCGTACCTGCGGCGGCCGTCCGGGCCGAGCGCCGCGGTCACGTCGGGGGTGGCGGCATGACGTGGTTGATCTGGCGCCAGCACCGGACCGAGGTCTGCGTCCTGGGTCTGCTTGTCGGCATGTTCGGCGTTGCCCTGCTCGTGCTCGGGACGCAGGCCCACGACCTGTTCCCCGGCGGTCCCGCCCGGTGTGCGGGAGAGGCCGGCAACGAGGCCTGCGCGGCCTCCTTCCGCCGGCTCGACGAGGAGTACGGGTACGTCGAGAACCTCCTGGCGGTCTTCTATCTGGTCCCCGTCGTCATCGGTGCGTTCCTCGGTGCGCCGCTGCTCGCCCGCGAACTGGAGGACGGCACCTGGCAGCTCGCCTGGACGCAGGCCGTGCCGCGGATGCGCTGGCTGGCGGCCAAGCTCGCGGCACTGGCCGGCGTCACGGTCGCGCTCACCGGGATGTTCACCGCGGTGCTCACCTGGTTCCGTCAGCCGTTCGACGCGTGGGAAGGGCGGTTCCAGTACGACGCCTTCGACGTGGAGGGACTTGTTCCGATGGCGTACGCGCTGTTCGCGTTCGGCGTCGCCACCGCCGCAGGGGCGATCCTGCGGCGCAGCCTGCCCGCGTTCGGCGTCGCGTTCGGGGCGTTCCTCGCCGCCCGGATGCCGGTGGCGCTGCTGGCCCGTCCCGCGTACGCCACGCCGCTCACCACCATGGAGCCGGTCCCCGTCGGCGGCTCGAAGGACCAGGCGGGGCACCATCCCGCGCCCAGCTCCGCTGACTGGCTGATCGAACACGGCTACGCGGACGCCACCGGGCGCAGGCTGGGCTCGACCGAGTACTACGAGCTGGAGGGCGCCGCCGACCGGGCCGGCACCAACCTCAACCAGTTCCTGCACGCGCGGGGCATCCAGCAGTTCGGGGTCTACCACCCGGCCGACCGGTTCTGGACGTTCCAGCTCATCGAGGCGGCCCTGTTCGTCGCCGTCGCTGCGGTCCTGATCGGTGTGGTGGTGTGGCGGGTACGGCGCCGCATGATCTAGTGCCCTGACCACAGACGTTCACGGTGGTCGACACGCTGTTCGGCCTGTCGGCCGGGCGGCGTGTCGACGTGCGCGCTGTGTGGGTGGCAGAGCTGGGCTTCCCCTGGGTGTGGACACCGGGTTGTGCTGCGATCGGTAGCAGCGGAGTGGGGTCGAGGGTTCGTCCGTACTCGGCGGGGCTGCGGTAGCCGAGGGGGAGTGGCGACGGCGGTGGTGGTGGAAGGCGATCCAGCGGAGGATGTCGCGTCGGGCGTCGGCCTCGCTGTTCCCGCGCCAGCCGCACTGCGTCCAACGGCGAGAGGGGGCGGCAGGTGCCCGAGTTGAGGCGGGTGCGGAATGCAGGGGCGGAAACGCGCCAGCGGGCGGAGGGCGTCGAAACGGACACACCGGGACCGTGGACGCTGACGCCAGCACGGTCGACGAGTTGCCGACCTCATCCATGTTCGGCTGTCGGCGACCCTCAGCGCACCGCCTCGAACGTGGTCGTCCACGTGGTGTGGAACGTCATGCCCTGGCAACGGATGTCGGTGTCGGGCTTGAGCTTCACGGCGTCGGTCAGCTTGAACGGGAAGTTCGCCTCGCTGACGGCGAGCGTCGGGAAGATGGGGTCGGCGCCGAGCGTGGAGAGCTCGATCTGGCCCTGGCAGTAGGCCGTGTCCGCGCTGTCGACGACGGTGTCGACAACAACCTTGCCGGGCACGACGGATACCAGTTTGGCCTTCACGTTCGCATTTGGGTTCGTGAGGGTCAGGGTGACGTACGCGGTTTCGCCGGGCAGCAGGGTGCCGGTCTGCGAGCCGGTGACGGTAACGGCGGAGAAGGACTCGGCCGACCCCGCAACCGGATCCGTGGTGCTCTCCTGGACGAATGCGGCGATCGCGAAGCCGCCGACGGCCGACACTGCACCGACCGCGACCATGGGCAGCGCAGTTCTGATCATCGAGGTGAAACGCATGACATTCTCCTGACGTCGGGTCGGAATGACGCGGGGCCCCCGCGAGGTGAGTGAGGCGTGTGGCCGGTCATCGGTCGGAGTTCCGGCCGCGACCACCAGCGTCACGGCCGCGATGAGCCGAACAGCGCGTAGGCCGACGCTGCTCTCAGCGTGCGCCGGCCGAGGATCTCCGCTGTTGCAGGACCGGCATCGAGGCTCAGCTCGCCTCCTGACTCGGGGGCGATCTGCGGCGGTACCAGGTGCATCCGGATGCAGTCCCCCGGGAGACGCCCCGATCCAGAACTTGACGAATGCTGCGAACCGGGATCGCGTGTGGAGGCGGTCGGGCACCCAGGGCTGGCCGGGTTCGACTTGACGGTGTGCCATGCGCCGGTGAGCCGCTCGGCACGCCAGCCCTGTCGCACGAACGCGAGCAGGGTGGGGGCACGACGCCGCGCAGCTCGTCGCCCGACCACGCGAACTCGCACGGCTGCTCGGCCAGGGACATACGGATGCGGTGGTCGCTCCGGGGTCGAGGCCGAGCCTCCGCGTACAGGAGGAAGGCCCGCACCGAGCCGGCGCGGGCCTTCCTCCTGCTGTCATCCGGTCAGAGCTTGCCCCAGATCTGGTTGGCGGTGCCGGCGCAGTCCCACAGTTGTAGCGCGGCGCCGTTGCTACCGACCCAGTCCCTGATGTCCACGCATCGGCCGGAGGAGACGTTCACCAGGGTCCGGGCGGAGGTGAGGGTGAACCGCTGCACCGGGTTGGTGTTGCAGGCGGTCAGCTGGATCGGCGTGCCGTTGGCGAGGGCGCCACCGGCCGGGTCCATGCACTTGCCCATCGCCCGCAGCGTGCCGTCACCGTGGAACGCCCAACTCTGCGCGGCGCTACCGTTGCAGTCGAACATCTGGAGGCGGGCTCCGTCGACCGGGTTGCCGCCCGGGATGTCGATGCAGCGACCGCTGAAGTTGGACTGCAGCATCGTCGCGCCGGGCGTGGCCGGCGGGGTCGTCGGCGGGTTGGTGCCCGGCGGTACGCCGGGGTCGCAGTCGTTGGTGGTGACGACGCTGTCGGCGTGCACGGTGCCTCCGGACCGGTACGCGTTGATCGCCGCAGCCGCCTGAGTGGGGCTCAGCACCTGCTTCTTGGCGTGGTACACGTAGTCGACCGACTGGACCCAGGTGCTGGTGCCGGCCGCCGTGTGCCCCGTCAGGTCGATGAACCACTGGTTGAAGTCGAGCGACATGTTCTGCCGCGGGTAGACCTTGCCTGAGTGGTCACCGACCAGCGCGCCGTCGATGTAGTACTTCACGTGACCACCGGAGACCGTCGCCATGACGTCGTGCCAGCCGTTGATGCTGCCGGCCTGCTTGCTGTGCTGGTTGTCGGCGTACCACGGATCGGCCACGTAGGTGTACCAGCTGGTCTGGTAGTTGATCGGGCCCGGCTCGCCCCAGCCGCCGTTGGGCAGGTACTCGGAGAAGTCCAGCTCGGAGTACATCGGGTCACGCGGAGCGGCAAGCGGGGAGATGGCGTAGAAGGTCTGGTTCACGTGGTCGCCGTCCGGGCCGCTGACCGGGGCGTCGGCGAACTTTATCCGGGCGAGGTAGGTGCCCTCGAAGAAGCGGCGGTTGCTCTGCGAGAACTCGGCGTGCGTCGTACCGCCCGCGGTGCCGTCGGTGACCGCTCGCAGCTGGGCGGCCTTCTGCCCGTCGACGGTCGGGAACGACACGTTGTCAGCGAGCCAGCGCGCACCACTCACGCCCGGGCCGCCGGGACTGCTCCGGATGCGCCAGCCCCGCTGGCCGAGGGCCGCGTCCGTACGGGATGAGTAGTTGAAGTCATCGAAGAGCACGCCGCAGCCGACCGCGGCGCTGCTGCTCGGCGCGGCGACGATACCGATGCCGGTGAGGGCTGCGACGGTTGCGGCGAGGGTCGCACCAATGGCGATCTTGCGGGTTGGCGTTGGCGTAAGCCCCATGGGGGGTGGGCTCCTTCGCATGAGAGATGCCGGCCGGCCTGGAGGGCCTGCCAGGACTGGGGCGGACGATGATCTCAGCACCGGACTGGCCAGCCGTGTGGCAATCGGTCGTCTGGATACCCTCGTCCATACCAATGACTTACGTCAATGCCGCACGTGCGGGCTTCCGGCCCTCCAGCCCGGGCCGTCGTCCGGTCAGCGACCGGCAATGCCAGCCCGGTGTTGTCTCGGTCGGTCGCAGTCGAACGGTTCCCGTCCAGGATCACGTACCACCAGCCGTCGCCCGCGGCCGAAACGTCGGCATTGGCGGTTGGTGAACGACTGCTATCCCGGACGGCGGTCGGCCGCCGATCATTGCCCGGAGATAGATATGAGTCACTCTCACCTCCGGGTGTAACGCCCGGGCGCGGAGGGCGAGATGTCGGCACGGCCGCCGGGCGTACCGAAGGCCCGACTCCGCGTCCCCGGAGGAATCCCATGCCCCGTCCCACACTCCGCGCCCGGCTCGCGGCGCTCACCGCCGCCGCCCTGACCGCGAGCGTTCTGAGCGTCACCCCGCCGTCACCGGTGCTGGCCGCCGGCACGTTCGCCGCCGACGACTACTGCCTCGGCCAGTGCGCCGACATCCTGCCCCCCGGGCAGAACGGCAACGCCACGCTGGCCGCCATCCTGGCCCACCAGGCGCTCGGCACCCGCCCCGCGCACTCCAGCGACCAACTCGACGAGTACGCGAACCTGGTCTACAACTACGCCGGGCTGACCGACGAGCAGATCGCCCACTTCTACAACGACGCCTCCTTCGGCGTCCCCGCCGGGCAGGTCGAGAGCACCGTCTCGCCCCGCGCCGACGTCACCATCGTGCGGGACAAGGCCACCGGCGTCCCGCACGTCACCGGCACCACCCGCGCCGGCACCATGTTCGGCGCCGGCTACGCCGGGGCCCAGGACCGGCTCTGGGTGATGGACCTGCTGCGGCACGTCGGCCGCGGCAACGTCACCTCGTTCGCCGGCGGAGCCCCCGGCAACCGGGAGCTGGAGCAGAGCGTCTGGGCCAACTCGCCCTACACCGAGGCGGACCTCCAGGCCCAGGTGGACGCGCTGCGCACCAAGGGCGCCCGGGGCCAGCAGCTCTACACCGACGTGGTCGACTACATCGCCGGCATCAACGCCTACATCGACAAGTCGATCGCGGACGACAACTACCCCGGCGAGTACGTGCTCGCCGGCGCCGGCAAACCGAAGCACTTCACCATGACCGACCTGATCGCCACCGCCGGCGTGATCGGCGGCCTCTTCGGCGGGGGCGGCGGCAGCGAGATCCAGTCCGCGCTGGTCCGGGTGGCCGCCAGGGCCAAGTACGGCGCCACCGAGGGCGACCGGGTGTGGGCGGCGTTCCGGTCGCAGAACGACCCGGAGACCGTGCTCACCCTGCACGACGGGCAGAGCTTCCCCTACGGCGCGACGCCGCCCGGCGCGACCAGCGCGGTGCTCCCCGACGCCGGCACGGTGGTCGCCGAGCCGCTCGCCTACGACCAGACCGGCGGGGCCGCCGCGCGCACCGGCGCCAGCACCGCAACCCAGGGGCTGATCGGCGGCCTGGCCAACCTGCGCGCACACGGCATGTCCAACGCCGTCGTGGTCTCCGGACGGCACACCACCACCGGCAACCCGGTCGCCGTGTTCGGCCCGCAGACCGGCTACTTCGCCCCGCAACTGCTGATGCTCCAGGAGTTGCAGGGGCCGGGCATCAGCGCGCGCGGCGCCGCGTTCGCCGGGCTGAACCTCTACGTGCTGCTCGGCCGCGGCCAGGACTACGCGTGGAGCGCCACCTCCGCCTCGCAGGACCTCACCGACACCTACGCGGTGCCGCTGTGCACCACCGACGGCAGCGTGCCGACGCTGCGCACCAACCGCTACCTCTACCACGGCCAGTGCCTGGCCATGGAGACGCTGGAGCAGCGCAACTCCTGGTCACCGACGCTGGCCGACTCCACCCCGGCCGGCTCCTACACGCTGCGCGCGCTGCGCACCAAGTACGGCCTGGTCGCCTACCGGGGGCTGGTGAACGGGCAGCCGACCGCGTTCACCAAGCTGCGCTCCACCTACCGGCACGAGGCCGACTCGGCGATCGGCTTCCAGGCCTACAACGACCCGTCGGCGATGGGCAGCGCGGCGGCGTTCCAGGCGTCCGCCGCGAGCGTCGGGTACGCGTTCAACTGGTTCTACGTCAACTCCACCGAGGCGGCGTACTTCAACTCCGGCTCGAACCCGCTCCGCCCGGCCACCGCCGACCCGAACCTGCCGACGAAGGCCGAACCGGCGTACGAGTGGATCGGCTGGAACCCGGACACCAACGACGCCACCTACCTCCCGCTCTCGGCCCACCCGCAGTCGGTCAACCAGGACTACTACGTGAGCTGGAACAACAAGCAGGCGCGGGACTTCGGGGCGGCGGACGGCAACTTCAGCTTCGGCTCCGTACACCGGGCTCAGTTGCTCGACGGTCCGGTGCGCGCGGCGATCGCCCAGCGCAAGCTCGGCCGCGCCGACGTCGTCAAGATCATGGCGGACGCGGCGGTGACCGACCTGCGCGGCCAGCAGGTCCTCGGCGACCTGCTGCGGGTGCTCGACAGCGCGCCGGTCAGCGACCCGGCCCTGGCCGACGCGATCGGCAGGCTGCGGGCCTGGCAGCAGGCCGGCGCCCGGCGGGTGGAGACCACGCCCGGCTCCAAGGTCTACCAGCACGCCGACGCCATCCGGATCTTCGACGCGTGGTGGCCGCTGCTCGCCTCGGCGCAGTTCCGCCCCGGACTCGGGCCGGACCTCTACGCCGCGCTGGTCGACGCCATCGAGGTCAACGAGGCGCCGTCGGGTGGCCAGAACGGCGGGCGCGACGGCGCCGCGAGCTGGGCGTCGCAGGGGCAGGCGCACAAGGGCTCGTCGTTCCAGTACGGCTGGTGGGGCTACGTCGACAAGGACGTACGCACCGTGCTCGGCGACCCGGTGGCCGGCGGCCTCGGGCGGGCGTACTGCGGCGGCGGGGACCTGGCCGCGTGCCGGACGGCGCTGCTCGGCGCGCTCGGGCAGGCGGCGGTCGTGCCGGCCACCACCGTCTACCCGGGCGACAAGTCCTGTTCCGCCGGCGACCAGTGGTGCGCCGACTCGATCGCCCATTCCGGGCTCGGCGGCATCACCCACCCGCTGATCGCCTGGCAGAACCGCCCCACCTACCAGCAGGTCGTCTCGTTCCCGGCACGCCGGGGCGACGACGTCACCAACCTGGCCCAGGGCCGCCCGGCCACCGCGTCGAGCACCCAGTTCCTGACCCGCCACACGCCGGACAAGGCGGTCGACGGCAGCCTGGGCAGCCGCTGGGCCAGCAGCTACAACGACAACCAGTGGCTGCGGGTCGACCTCGGGGCGGCCCGCACCGTCAGCCGGGCGGTGCTGCGCTGGGAATCGGCGTACGGCACGTCGTACCGGATCGAGGTGTCCGGCGACGGCAGCTCCTGGACGCCGGTGTTCGCCACGACCACCGGCAACGGCGGCGTCGACAACGTCACCTTCGCCCCGGTCACCGCCCGCTACGTGCGGGTGTACGGCCTCAAACGGGCCACCTCGTACGGGTTCTCGCTCCACGAGTTCGAGGTCTACGGTCGGTGACGCCGAAGGCCGGCCGGCGGGCCCCCGCCGGCCGGCCACCGTCCGGCAGGTCGACAGCCGTTAGTCGGCACCCTCGCCTGACCGGACAGGGCGCTACGACGTCGGGGCGCGGGTCGGGGTGGGGCGGTCAGGCGGATCGCCGGCGCGGCCGAGTGACAGGAGCAGGCCGGCGGCGGCGAGGGCGGCTCCGGCCGCGGCGGTGTACGCGGGGAGCTGGGCGGGAATGCCCAGGTGGACGGTGATGCCGAGGATGCGGGACAGGCCCCAGGGCAGCAGCGCGAGCTGGTCGTTCCACACCGTCAGTGCGCGTTCCAGGCCCACCACCGAGACCAGAGCGGACAACACGGCGAGGGGCACGCCCGCGGCGGTGAGGGTCCGCCCGACGGCGCTCCGGCGGCGCAGGCCGTACCGGTCCCGCAGGACCACGGCGGCGGCCACGAACAGCCAGCCGAACGCCGCGAACGCGACGGTGACGTACGCCGCGCGCAGACTCGGCGCGGTCCAGAAGGCGAACCAGTACCCGCCCGGTCCGCGCCCGGCGAGCGCGGCCAGCAGCAGCACGCTGCGCAGCAGCGCGACGCCGCCGACCACGGCCCACAGGTGGAACGGGTCCCGCCGGCCGACGACGAGGCGTACGACGAGGGCGAACAGCGCCCACCCGCCGAGGGTGACCAGCAGGTGCGCCGGCGCGGCGAACCAGGTCAGCACGAGCCGGCTCGCCACCAGCACCACGGCCGGGACCAGCCACACCAGCACCCGGTCCGCCCGCGCACCGGGCGTCGGCAGCGCGGCGACCCGCCACGGCCGGAGCGCGCCGAGCAGCAACCCGCGCGCGGCGGCCGCGCCGAACCCGCGTCCGCGCAGGCCGAGCAGCACCACGAGCAGGATCGACCCGAGCAACGCCCGGGCCGCCCAGGCCATCGCCGGGTCCCGGTCCGCGCGCCGCGCTCCGAGGTCGGCGGCGGTGAAGTTGTACGCGGGCAGGTCCAGGTCGGCGCCGTAGCGCTGCCGGTGCGCGTCGCGTGCCTCGTGGTACGCCGCCGCGGCCAGCCGCCAGTCGTGGCGGGCGGCCGGGGAGCCGGTGTCCAGCCACTGCGCGTGCCGCAGCACCATGGCCCGGTACGCGCCCAGCGTCTCGAACAGGTCGACCTGGTAGTCGAGCGTCCTGGTGAAGTGCCCGCGCAGTTCGGCGTCGCGCCAGGTCGCCGGGTCGGTCGCGGCTACCAGGTCGCGCATGCGCCGGGCCAGCGCGACGGCCTGCCCGCCCTCCTCGATCGCCTCGTCGACGCGGCCGCCGGTCACCGCGTAGATGCTGTCCAGCGCGGCGGAGTCGCCGGTCGGGATGTCCCACTCGAAGATCCACATCATGGGTGGCGGTTCCAGCCCGAGCGCCCGCACCGACCGGTCGGCGTACGGGCCGATGTAGAGACCCTTGGTGACCGCCTGCCGGGACAGCGCCATGGCCTGCCCGATCGCGGCGACGGTGGCGGGGTCGTCGGAGAACGTGCGGTACGCCCAGTCCGCCGTGACCTGCGCCGGGTCGACGTGCGGGTCCCAGGCCAGGCGGCCGACGGCGTACGTGTTGAGCTCGTAGAGCTGCCAGAAGCCGGCGCGCAGGTACAGCGACATGGGCCCGGCGCGCAGCGGCCCGCCGTCCTGGGTCCAGTTCCAGACGCCCTCGACGTTCGGGTTGGCGGCGAGGAACGCGCGCAACGCCTGGCGGTGCAGCGGGCCGAGGTCGTTGGGCAGCGAGCCGAACGCCTCGAACTCGCGCCGGGCCTGGAACTCCACGATGCGACGGTGCCCGCCCCCCAGCAGGGTGGTGTTCAGCGGCAGGTGGCTGTAGAAGTCGCCCAGGGTGTACTTGGTGGACACAATCAGGTGCGGGTCGTCGAGCCCGTCGAGCACCCGCGCGTACGACTCCGGGTTGGTGTGCAGGTCGCCGACGGCGCCGACACCCACTGTCCAGGTGCGGAAGACGATCTCCTTGCCGGCCGCGCCCGCGGTGTCCAGCAGTGCCCGCAGCATCGCGCGCACGGACGTCTCCGTGGTTACCGCGAGCCTCGACGAGTAGTCCCAGCCGGTCCCGGCGTACGCCTCGCCGCCCTCGCCGACGCGGACCATCAGGCCGTCGACGAACGGCATGCTCTCGAAGAGCTCGGCCAGACCGGCCTGGTAGACCGCCCACAGCCGAGGGTCGGCCGCGTCGAGGCCGCCGACGGTCCGCGTCAGGTAAGCCTCCAGTGGGGGCGACACCGCGAGCATGTCGGTCAGCAGGAAGACCCGCACGCCCATGTCCTCGGCGTACCGGAAGACGGGGCCGAACGCCGCGACCATCGCCCGCGCGCGGTCGACGTGCGGGTCGCCGGGTGGGTAGACCGCGCGCCCGTCGCCGACCCTGGTGAACGTGACGTACTCCAGGAAACCGGGCACGACGATCCCGTTGAACCCCTGCGCCACCGAGTGGTCGACGAACTGCCGGAACTGCGCGTCGATGCGGGCCACCGCGCCGGCGTCCACCCACGGCGCACCGGGCAGCACCGCCGAACCGACCACGTCGGTGTTCAGGCCGTAGTCGTCGCCGGCGGCGAAGGCGGCGGGGTCGGGCTCGCGCCCCACCGAGCCCGCGTCGGTCAGCCGCAGGCCGAGCCGGGGGACGACCACCCGACCCGCGTCCGCCGCGGGGAGCACCTCGGCACCGGAGCGGATCCGGTCGGCCAGCCGGTACATTCCCGCGGCCACGCCCGCGACGTCGCCGCCCTGGACGGCCAGCTCGGCGCCGTACACGTCGAGCCGGTACGACTCGGGCGCCCCGCCGAGGGTGGCCAGCACGCCCGCCCGCAGCGTGGTCACCGCCGACAGGTCCGGTGCCGCGCCGCGCGCCGCGCCGGTGCCCGGCGCGGCCGTCGCGGACCTGGCCGGGCGCGGCGCGGCCGGGGCGAGCACCGGCCGGGGCAGGCCGCGGGAGACGACCGCGTCGGCGACGGCGGCTGCGGCCTTCCTGACGCGCGGCTCGTCGGGCACGACGAGGGACGCCAACGGCGGGACCGGTGCGGGCGTCCGCGCCGGCGCGGCGACGGCGTCCTCGCGCGGCACGGCGGCGGGGGCGTGGCTCAGCCCCAGCGTGTGGCCGAACCCCCAGGCCGTGGCCGCGCCGAGCGCCAACAGGACCGCTGCGGCGACGAGCAGGGGGTACGGCCTGCGGGCCAGAGCGACAGGAGTCACGCTCGCATGGTAGTGGCCCGCCGGTCCCGCCCTCGACGTGCGGAAACGCTCCTCAGCAGCCAGCAGCCAGCAGCCAGCGGGCTGCGGGGCAGCGCGATCGACATGGGGCGAGTCGTCCGGCAGACGGGCAACGGCCACGTGGCGGACTTATCCGCGCTCACCGGCACGCTGAGCACAGGGCCGGCATGAACAGCGACGTGACCGGGGTGCTCACCGGACTGCCGCTGCCGCCTTCGTCGGTCTCGCCGTCCGGCTGGTGTCCGCCTGCGCCGGCCCGGCGATCAGAGCCGCACCGGAACGTCGATCACCTGGATCGGCTCCTGTCTCCAGGCCGCCAGCAGACCGTTGACCACGTCGACCGTGTCCGTCCAGCCGGCCCGGCCACTCAGGCCGGCGGCCAGCAGGGTCGACGGGACCTGCCCGGCGCGCAGCAGCTGCTGCCATCCCGCGACGTCGAGCTGCAGGTATTCCAGTGCGGGCAGTTCGGTGGTGGCGCGAAGATTGGCGACGACGGCGGATTCGGTGACCAGGGTGCGCAGCCGGTGGCCGGCCAGCGCGGACAGGTCGAAGGGCACGGCTCCGGCTCTGACGTACAGCACCTCGGTCGTCGGCTGGACATCGGCGAGCGTCTTGCCGCCGCGCGATCCGACCCGCACCAGCAGCCCGCCTTCCGGACCCAGCTTCGCCAGGGTGGCGGGCCGCTCGGTGAGCAGCTCGGTCAGCGAGGGGGCCAGCCAGCGGGCGCCGGCCGACATCTCGTGGTCCACGAACAGCACCTGGCCGAACGTCCCCTGCGGCCCGGGGGCGAGGTCGACCACGTACAGGTTGCCGCCGCCGTCCTCTCCGACCACGAACCACGCCGGCGAGGCCGCCAACTGCTGCATCCGGCCATCCGGATCGGGCGCGACGACCTCGGTCGCGCCGTACCTCCAGGACAGGTACCGGGCCTGCGGTTCCAGACAGGCGCGGGTGGCGGCGTCGGCCAGCGGCACGATCCGCAAGCCGTAGAAGCGCCCCCGGTCGGCGGGCCGCAGGACCAGGGCGCCCTCGGCCGCGGCGAGGTAGAGCGCCCGGACGTCATCGGGCAGCGCGACGCCGAGGGCCGCCTCCGCTGCTGCCAGCTCCGACGGGTCGGCCGGCCGCGCGTCCGGCAGCAGCTGTCGGACCAGCGCGGTGACCGTGGCCGCGTCGGCGCCGGCGGAGCAGGCCACGTCGTGGCGGACCGGCACGCGGCGGTACGGCTCCGGATGCGCTCCGGCGACCAGGTGCACGTCCTCCAGCAGGTCGCTGCCCATCCCGAACGACACCCGCGGCGCGCTGGGGACGATGCTCACCGCCGCCGCCCCGGAGCGCGTCGTGACGCCGCGCACCGCGACGGCCTGCCCGCCGGTCAGCTCGACCAGTGATCCGAGCATGTCCGTCGGCCGCTCACCCCGCTCCAGGCCCAGCCCGGGGAGGCGGTGGTCGCCGTCGTAGGCGATCGAGCCGCCGAACGCGCCCGGCGCCACGGTGCCACGGAACTCGGCCTCCCCCACCTCGGGGGGCATGCTGTTGCGCAGCGCGGTCACGAACGGACGCCAGGCATCGGCCCGAGACAACGAAGCGTCGATCATCGCCTGATCGTAGGTTGCGGGTCGGACAACCCGGCAGGCGTCGGCAGGTCCAGCTGGCCAACCGCACTGAACAGCACACCTAGAAGATGTCGGGGGTGCGGATACGGTCGCGGATCCAGGCACCGGCCGGCTTGAGGCGGCTGGTGCCGCCGAACTGGCCGCTGCCGCAGGTACCGGTGGTGAAGACCGCGCCGGAGCGGAAGTCGTCGGAGAAGTTCCAGTTGGTCCAGCTGATCTTCTTGCTGGCCATCAGGTCGAGGTAGCGCTGGGCCATGGCGAAGTCGTTCGGGCCGTCACCGGAGTAGTCCTGGGTGCCGAACTCGGTGACGAACAGCGGCAGCCGGTCGGCGGCCCGGGCGAACGTGTCGTAGTACGCGTCGCCGTGCGAGGCGGCGTAGAAGTGGAACACGTACATCAGGTTGCCGCCGGCAACCGGGTTCGCCGCGATCGTGTCCACCCCGCCGCCGCTGCCGGAGACGCCGAGGGAGGACCAGTCGGGGGTGCCGACCAGCACCACGGCCTCCGGGTCTCGGCTGCGGATGACCGGAATGACCTGGTCGGCGTAGCTCTTGATGGCGCTCCACGGCACGCCGTTGGGCTCGTTGGCGATCTCGTAGAGCACGTTGACCTTGTCCTTGTGCCGGTCGGCGATCTCGGCGAAGAACGTGCGCGCCCGGGTCAGATTGTGGTTCGGGTCGCCGGGGCTGAGCATGTGCCAGTCGACGATGGCGTACATCCCCCGGGCGGTGGCCAGCTCGATGTAGCGGTGCACCAGGTCGGTGAAGCGGCGCGGGTCGGTCTCGTACCCGCCCTCCTGGATGTACATCGAGATGCGCAGCACGTCGGCGTTCCACTCCCCGGCGAGCACGTCCAGGGACGCCGGGGTGGCGCAGTTCGCGTACCACTGGATGCCGTGCGTGCTCATGCCGCGCAACTGGATCGCCCGGCCGGCGCGGTTGCAGAGCTGGCGACCGCAGACCCGGAGCTGGCCGTTGGCCGCGACCGGCGAGTCGGCGGTCGGCGGCGGGGTCGTGGGCGGCGGGGTCGTCGGTGGCGCGGTCGTCGGCGGGGGAGTGGTCGGCGGCGCGGTGGTCGGCGGCGCGGTGGTGGGCGGCGTCGTGCCGCCGCCGCAGGGCTGGCCGTTGAGCGTGCAGCTGGTCGGGGTGCCGGTGCCGGTGCCGGTGGCGACGAAGCCGAAGGTCACGGACGCGCCCGGGGCGACCGTGCCGTTCCAGGATTGGTTGGTGAAGGTGTGGTGCTGGCCGCTGCTGGTCAGCAGCGCGTCCCAGTGCGATCCGACGGTGGTGCCGGCGGGCAGGTCGAACTCCAGCCGCCAAGAG
The DNA here is from genome assembly GCF_036906775.1 of Micromonospora sp. CPCC 205561. Taxonomy (NCBI): domain Bacteria; kingdom Bacillati; phylum Actinomycetota; class Actinomycetes; order Micromonosporales; family Micromonosporaceae; genus Micromonospora; species Micromonospora sp. CPCC 205561. Next base: position 80,756 of record NZ_JBAKHV010000004.1, read on the forward strand.
GTGATCGTGCTGCTGCCGGAGTTCGTGATCCGGTAGCTGCCCTCCCAGCCGGAGCCCCAGTCGTTCACCTTGGTGAAGCTCGCGGTCGGTGCCGCTGCCGCGCCGGCGGTGCCGGTCAGGGTCAGTGGTGCCAGCGCCACCGCCGCCAGCAGGCCGGCGGCCAGTATCGTTCTGCCGCGAAGTCGCACGGGGACACCTCCGGTGATCGGGGAGGGAACCTGGTGCCATCGAACTATAAGGATAGTTAAGTATTGATGCAATGAGACCGAACCCCACTGGGCCGGCGGTCCGGGTCACGCGGCCTGACGGGGGCGATCTCAGGATGCGCAGAAGGCGTTGCGGGCGCGGTGTCGGCCCGAGCTGTGGGAGGTCTCCGCGCTGGCATCGTTCGGGCCATCGTCGGTGAAGGCGAGCTGAACATGGGCACTGATATCGCTGGTGGGGTAGAAGTCCGCCCGCACGGTCGTGGTTCGCCGGCCAGGACCTCTACCTTGGCAGCCTCTTTCGCCGCGAAGCGGTGCGGGCCATTCCATTGCTGATCGGCGGCTCCACCGTCGCGCGCCTTGCGGCAGGAAGGGCGGGACGCAGCCGGCGGTAGCCACTCTTTCAGAGAGACCGTCGCACTCCCGGGGCGGTTGCGGCCAGGCGGGGCCCGGCTGCTGAACTCATGAGTCTGTTCTGGCCACGGCATACTCGGGAGTCATGGGATTCGAGGAGGAGGGGCAGGATCTGGTTCCGGGTACCGGCCGCATTTCCGGCATCGGGGTCGCGGTCGGCGGGCTCGACGGTGACGTCTGGACTGCCGGTCACGACCTGCTGTTCCCGGCGTGCTCGATCAGCAAGCACGTCGTCGCGTTCGGCACGCTGCGGCTGGTCGCCGACGCGACCCTGGACCTCGACACCGACGTCAACGCCTACCTGTCCGCCTGGCAGCTGCCGGGAACCGGCACGGTAACCGTACGTCAGCTCTTGGCCACACCGCGGGCCTGACCGAGAACTGGTTCCCCGGGTACGCCACGGGCGAGCCCGTGCCATCACTGCAGCAGATGTTTAACTGGGGCGCGTGGAGCTGTCCATCGACGCCGGTGACGCGTTGTTGTCCGCCACGCTGGACGTGCCGCCCGTCGGCTGGGCGCGTGGTGCGGTGGTCGTCCTGCACGGCTCCGCAGCGCCGCAGCGCTCGTACTTCCTGTACGAGCATCTGGCGCGCGAGCTTCCGCAAGTCGGCGTGGCGGTGCTGCGCTTCGACCGTCGCCCGTATGAGCACGGCGACGTGCCGTTCGCCGTCCAGGCCGACGACGCGGTGGCGGCCATCGCCGAGTTGCGCCGTCGGGTGGGCGACATCCCGGTGGGTCTGTGGGGCTGGAGCCAGGGCACCTGGCCCGCGTCCGCGATCGCGGCCCGCCGGCCCGAGCTGGTCGCCTTCCTGGTGCTGGTCGCTACCAGCGGCGTGAGCCCAGCGGTCCAGATGCGGTACGGAACGGCGCAGCAGCTGCTCCGGCGCGGCTACGGCGACGCCGACCTTGCCGAGTTGGCCCGGCTACGCGAGGCGCTCGAAGGCGCCGTCCGCGGTCGCATCGATCTCGTGACCGCCCAGGCAGTCGTCGACCGGTACGCCGGCAGGCCGTGGTTCCCGCTCGCGTACGTCCCGCGTGATCTGCTCGGACACCGCGGTACGTGGAAGGACATGGACTACGATCCGCAGCCGGTTATCGCGCAGGTGAACTGCCCGACCTTGCTGTTCTACGGCGAGTCCGACGAGTGGACCCCGGCCGAGGAGAGCATCGCCGTGTGGCGACGCGTCGCCGGTACGGACGACTTGACCATCCACCGCCTTGCCGGCTGCACTCACCTGCCCACCAGCAGCGGCGCCGGAAATCTCGAATCGGTCAGCCGCGACTACACCAGCAAGCTGCTTGCCTGGATAGGCGAGCGCATCACCTTCGGAGCTCCTGATTAGCATCGACGAACGAACGAAGGTCATCGACCAGAACGATCGTTCGGCGGGCATCCACGTGATGATGATGTCCGGCGCCGTCACGATCCGCCATCCGGATCTGCCGCGAGGCGCGCGATGCAGGGCACCGTGGCCGCCCAGGATGTGCTTACCTTCTGCTATGCCGCATCCCATCATGTTTGACGAGGCAGACCCGCTCCTGGGCCGGCTACGGACGCTGGCCCTGGCCTTCCCCGACGCGGCCGAGAAGGTCTCCCACGGGCGTCCCGCCTTCTACACCACCAAGGTCTTCGCCTACTACGGGGGATCGGTGAAGGTCGACGGCGTCTATCAACAGCACGAACAGTCGGTGATCGTGCTGGTTGACCCCGCAGAGCGCGCGGCGCTGCTGGCGGAAGACCGTTGCTTCGTACCGGCCTACCTGGGTGCCTATGGATGGGTCGGGGTGGACCTGACCGATGACATCGGCTGGGATGAGGTCGGCGAGCTACTCGAGGCCAGCTACCGACGTACGGCCGGGGCGCGCAGGATCGCGCTGCTCGACTCCCGACGGCCCTGAGCACTCCGCAGTTGCCCGGCAGCTCAGTCGAAGACGCCGACGACAGCGTCGACCCTCGCCAGGCTCCGCACAGTGGGACCCGGATCTGTCACCCTGATCGCCCCTGGTCCGGTGCCCGCACGTGCCGCCGAGCGTGCGGGCCGACAGGCAGCCTGACGTCACGCACCATAGTGTCGTTCGTGGCTTGGCGTACGAACTGCCGATGTCAGTGCGTTCGACGTCTCCGAGGCCTGGACACGCCGGTTCAGACGTACAACACGTTCACGCCGTTGGCGGCGCCGCGCACCCGCTCGGCGAACCCGGCATAGAAGAAGGGGATGTTGTCAGCCTCGTCCCCCAACAGCCGGCCCTTGGTCTTGTCCCAGGTCAGCATCGCCACCCGAAAGCCGGGCTCGCCGACCACCAGCACGGGCGCGTCCCGGTCCGGGTACCACTGGTAACGGCCGCCCCATTTCCGGCGCGCGACCTCAAGTATGTAGCAGCCGAACTGGCGGGCAACGTCATCCACCTGCTTCTCGGACATGCCATCGACGAAATCCGACGCCTCGTGGAGGAGTGCCTCGACCGCGGCCAAGCTCTCCTCGGAGTAGTCGAGTCTCCCGTCGGCCCCGGCCTGGTGGGCCTCGACTACGGCGGCCGCAACCCTCTGTACCTCTGCAGTGAGATCGTCATCCATCACGCGAGCGAGTATGCCTGGGGCTGTAGATCTCACCGCTTATCTGGCGCGGTACTGGTGTCGGCGTCGCCCTCGTGACCATCGAGCCGGGTCCGTCCCGGCCGTGGACGCGGCCGGAACGAGCCGTCGCCACCGTCGTGCCCGTCCGCATCGCGCAGCTCAGGGCCGGGCTCCGGGACGCGCTGCGGGGGAGACGGCCCGGTCGAGCTGCGTCGTATCGAGCTCTTCCTGACGCTGGCCGAAGAACTCCACTTCGGGCGTACGGCGTTCGACCAACCCTGGGGACGTGTCGTGCCAGCCGCGACCGCCTCGGCACATCCGGATCGCCCGTGGTGCCGGCGGAAGAGGTCGGGTCGTCGGGAACGGTGGTGCGCCCGCTCGGACCGTAAGACCCGCCGACGTTACCCGGTTGTAACGAACGCAACCGTTGCGCAACTCCTCCGCGGCTCTGAATACTTCCCCATCAACACGAGTTGATATATCGATTCGACGGGACAACCATGGCCAATCGCACTGATGTCGCGCGCCTCGCCGGCACGTCGCCCAGCGTGGTGAGCTACGTGCTGAACGACGGACCCCGCGGCGTCGCCCCGGCCACCCGGGAACGGGTGCTCGCGGCCATCGCCGAACTCGGGTACCGCCCGAACGCGGTGGCCCGGTCGCTGCGGATGAGCCGCACGATGACGTTCGGGCTGGTGATCCCAGACAACTCCAACCCGTTCTTCGCCGAGCTCGCCCGATGCATCGAAGATGTCGGGTTCGAGTACGGGTACACGATGCTGCTGGGCAACGCGATGGACGACGACGAACGCGAGGCCACCTACGTCCGCGCTCTCCTCGACAGGCAGGTCGACGGGCTGATCCTGGTACCGGCGCACGGGGCGCGGACCTGGATCGCCGAGCTGTCCCAGACCCCGGTCCCCCGGCTGGTCCTCGACCGGCAGATTGCCATCCCGCACGCCACCCAGGTGCTGGTCGACAACGAGGCGGGCGCGTACGAGGCCACCGCCCACCTCCTGTCGCACGGGCACCGCCGCATCGGTTGCCTGGCCGGCCCCGCGGACCTGTACCCGACGGTCGACCGGGTCGCAGGCTGGCGGCGGGCGCTGTCTGAGGCGCGGCTGGACCCGGAGGCCTCACCACTGGTGCACGTGCCGTTCGGGCGGGCGCACGGGTACCGGGCCGGGCGGCAACTGCTCGGCAGCGCGCAGCCGCCGGACGCGCTCTTCGTCGCCAGCGACGAACAGGCCGTCGGGGTGTTGCGGGCAGCCGCGGAGCTGGATGTCCGCGTGCCGGCCGACCTGGCACTGTGCTCGTTCGACGGGATCGAGGCGAGCGCGTACACGGTGCCGGCGCTGACCACGATGCGGCAACCGTTCAAGGAGCTCGGGCGGGCTGCGGTGGAGTGGTTGGTCAGTCGGGTCGAGACACCGACGACGCCGGCCGCGCGGATCGTTCTGGCCGCACGTCTGGTGGCCCGGGGCTCGTGCGGTTGCGTCGACCCGGCCGGCGGCGACCACGCCATCGACGTGGACCGGCCATGAGCGCGGGGCGGGCCACCCGGGTGGTCGTGGTGGGCAGCCTCAACATGGACCTGTGCGTGCGGGTGCCCCGGCTGCCAGAGCCCGGCGAGACCGTCGCCGGGCGGTCGCTGGAGCGTTCACCGGGCGGCAAGGGCGCCAACCAGGCGGTCGCGGCAAGCCGACTGGGCGCCAGCGCGTCGCTCGTCGGGTCGGTCGGGACCGATTCGTTCGGCACCGAGCTGACCCGGCGGTTGATCGCCGAGGGGGTGGACGTGGCGGCGGTGACCTACTCCTCCACGGCGCCCACCGGAGTGGCGATGATCATCGTAGAGGCCAGCGGCGAGAACATGATCACGCTCGCTCCGGGCGCCAACGAAGAGCTGCGTCCGGCTGACCTGGCCGGGCTCGGGCCGATACTGGCCGACGCCGACGCGCTGCTGCTCCAGTTGGAGATCCCGTTGGCGACCGTCCGCGCCGCCGCCCGCACCGCCCGCAGCCACGGCGTCCCGGTGATCCTCAACGCCGCGCCGCTGCCGCCGGTCAACGCCGAGCTGCTGGACCTGTTGCCCCTCACCGACTTGCTGGTCGTCAACGAGACCGAAGCCGCTGGGCTGACCGGGCTCGACCGGGCAGATCCGGCGGCGACCGCCATGGCGCTGCGCCGGCTGGGCCCGCCGGAGGTGGTCCTGACACTCGGCGCACAGGGCGCCGTCGCCGCGGACGCCGCCGGCGTACACCGGGTGCCCCCGTTCACCGTGGAGGCCGTGGACGCGGTCGGTGCCGGCGACGCGTTCTGCGCCGAACTGATCCTCGCCCGCGCCGGTTGCGACACCGCCGACGCGCTGGCCGCCGCCACCGGTCGCGCCTGCGCCGCGGGTGCCCTGGCCACCACCCGGCCCGGGGCGCAGACCGCAGCCCCCTGGCGCGCCGAGGTGGACCGGCTCGTCGCCGAGCAGCGGGGGGTGGGCAGCCATGCGCGCTGACGGGCTGTGGCACCCGCGGCTGACCGCGCTGATCACCGCCGCCGGGCACGGGGACCGGATCGTCGTCGCCGACGCCGGGCTGCCTGTTCCGGTCGGGGTGGAGACCATCGACCTGCTGTGGAGACGCGGCGAGCCGGGCTTCCTACCGGTACTCACCGCGGTACTGGCGGAATGCGTGGTGGAGACGGCCGTGGCCGCCACCGGGCTGACCGACCCGACGATCCGGCAGGGGCTCACCGACGCCCTCGGGCCCGTGCCGCTGGAGCTGGTCCCGCACGCCGAGTTGAAACGACGCACCGCCGATGCCCTGGTCATCGTCCGCACCGGCGAGGCGACCCCGTACGCCAACGTGATCCTGCACTGCGGCGTCCCCTTCTGATCCGACCGTTCCCCCACCCCACCTCCACCCCGGAAGACGTAGGAAAGGACCCCCGGTGAAATCGAGAATCGCACTGACGGCGCTCGCCCTGGTGATGACCGTGCCGATGGCCGCGTGCGGCCAGGAAGGTGACAACACCGCGGCGGCACCCCCGAAGGCCGGCAAACCGACCGTGTGTCTGGTGATGAAGTCGCTCGCGAACGAGTACTTCCAGCAGATGCAGCAGGGGGCCAAGGCCCACGAGACCACGCGCGGCGACTTCACCCTCAGCGCCAGCGGCATCCAGAACGAGACCGACGTCGACGGTCAGGTCTCGCTGGTGGACACCTGCATCACCAAGCAGGTCCAGGCGATCGTCATCGCGCCGGCCGACTCGAAGGCCCTCGTCGCGTCCGTCGCCAAGGCGATGAAGGCCGGGGTGAAGGTGGTCAACATCGACGTGAAGCTCGACGACGCCGCGCTGAAGGCCGCCGGGGTCGAGGTGCCGTTCGTCGGGCCGGACAACCGCGACGGCGCCAAGCAGTCCGGAGCCGTCCTGGCCACGCTGCTCGGCAAGGGCGGCAAGGTGGTCATCCTGGAGGGCAACCCGGGCGCGGACAACGCCGCCCAGCGCAAGGCCGGGTTCACCGACGCGATCGCCGAGGGCGGGCTGACCCTGGTGGACTCCAAGACCGCGCACTGGGAGACCGACGAGGCCAACGCCGTGTTCGGCAACATGCTCACCGCGCACCCGGAGATCCAGGGCGTCCTGGCGTCCAACGACTCGATGGCGCTCGGTGCGCTGAAGGTCATCGAGGAGCGCAAGGCCGACGTGAAGGTCGCCTCGTTCGACAACATCCCCGCCGTGAAGCCGTACCTGGCCAGCGGGGTGATGGTCGCCACCCTGGACCAGTTCGGCTCACGTCAGGCCGCGTTCGGCATCGACCACGCGATGAAGATGATTGGCGGCGAGCAGCTGACCGGCTGGCAGAAGACCGAGGTCAAGCTCATCACCAAAGAGAACGTCGGCTGAGGATCCCCGACCACCGGTGGGGTCGACGACCGGCCCCACCGGACGGCTAGCGAGGTGAGGTGATCGTCGTGCCCCTGTTGAGCGCCACCGGACTGACCGTGCACTACCCCGGCGTGACGGCGCTGGACGGCGTCGACCTCGACGTCCGCGCCGGCGAGGTACACGTTCTCGTCGGCGAGAACGGCGCCGGGAAGTCGACCCTCGTCCGCTGCCTGGCCGGCATCGACCGCCCGGGCGCTGGCACCATGCTTCTCGACGGGGCACCGTACGCCCCGGCCGGGCCCGCGGAGGCGCTGCGCGCCGGCATCCAGGTGGTGCACCAGGAGCTCTCCATGCTGCCCCACCTGTCGGTGGCGGAGAACCTGTTCCTGCAGCGCTTGCCGCGCCGGTTCGGGCTGGTCGACCGCACCAGCCTGGAGCGGCGTTCGCGGGAACTGCTGGATCGGGTCGGGCTGGACATCTCCCCCCGGGTACGGGTGGGGCGGCTGGGCATCGCGCAGATGCAGCTGGTGGAGATCGCCCGATCGTTGTCGGCGGATTGCCGGCTCCTGGTGATGGACGAGCCGACGGCGACGCTGACCCCGCGCGAGGTGTCCCGACTCTTCGACATCCTGCGTCAGCTCACCGCGCAGGGCGTGGCGGTGGTCTACATCTCGCACCACCTGGAGGAGATATTCGATATCGGCGACCGAGTCACCGTGCTGCGCAACGGTCGGCACGTCGCCACCCAGGAACTGGCCGGACTGACCCCGGCCGACCTGGTGCGGTTGATGGTGGGCCGGGATCTGGCGCACGAGTACCCGCCGGTGCTGCCCCGGAACGTCGGCGAGGAGCTGCTACGGGTCGACGAACTGCGGGTGACCCCGACCGCTCCGGCGATCTCCCTGTCGGTACGGGCCGGCGAGGTGGTGGGCGTGGCCGGTCTGGTTGGCTCCGGGCGTACCGAGGCGATGCGCGCCATCTTCGGTGCCGACCGCCCGGCCGCCGGCCGGATCACCATGCGCGGCGTACCGGTACGTCCGGGCTCACCCGGCTCGGCGATCCGCCGGGGGATCAGCTTCCTCACCGAGGACCGCAAGAGCCAGGGTCTCGTACTCGACCTACCGATCGCCGCCAACGTCAGCCTGGCCAGCATCGGCAAGGTCAGCCGGGCGGGCCTGCTGCGACGCTCGGCGGAGGCCGCCTCGGCCTCCGACCTGTCCCGTCGGCTGAGGGTCAAGGCCACCGGGGTACGGCAGCATCCCCGCGCGCTCTCCGGCGGCAACCAGCAGAAGGTGGTGCTCGGTCGCTGGCTGGCGGCCGACAGCGACCTGCTCATCGTCGACGAGCCGACCCGTGGCATCGACGTCGGTGCCCGCTACGAGATCCACCAGCTGCTGCTCGACCTGGCTGCCGCCGGCAAGGGCCTGCTGGTGGTCTCCTCCGATCTGCCGGAACTGCTCGGCATCTGCGACCGGCTGCTGGTCTTCTCCCGGGGCCGGATCGCGGGCGAGGTGGCGCGCGCCGACTTCGACGCCGAGCGGGTCCTAAACCTCGCCTACTCCGCCTATCGCAAGGAAACCAATGTGGATGGTGATTCCCGATGACCGCGCTCAGCCTTCCGGCAGCCCGACCGCGTACCAGCCGCGTCGCCAGCCATGTCCTGGGTGAGGCCGGTATCGGCGTGGCGCTGGTCGTGCTCGCCGCCTTCTTCCTGACCTTCGCCCCGTACTTCGGTACCGCACAGAACGTGCGGGACATCATGACCCAGATCACGCTGAACACCATCCTCGCCGTCGGAATGACGTTCGTGATCCTGGTCGGCGGCATCGACCTCTCCGTCGGTTCCGGGATCGCGCTGTGTGCGGTGGTCGCCGGCACCGCGCTCACCTCCGGGGCGACCGGCGGCACCGGTCTGCTGCTCGCCATCGGGCTGAGCATCCTGATCGGGGCGGCGGTCGGGTTGATCAACGGCTTCGTCACCGAGTTCTGGCGTGTGCCGTCGTTCATCGTCACCCTCGGCATGCTGTACGTGGCGCGCGGCGCGGCGCAGGAGTTCACCGGGGCGGCCACCATTTACAACCTGCCGCCGGCCCTGACCCGGTTCGGTACCGCCACCGTCGCCGGGCTGCCCGCGGTGTTCGTGGTCGCGCTGGCCATGGTGGCGGCGGCCTGGTTCGTGCTGTCCCGCACCGTGTTCGGCCGGATGGTCTACGCCACCGGCAACAACGAGGAGGCGGTGCGCCTGTCCGGGCACCGGACCGCCGCCATCAAGGTCGCCTGCTTCACCATCGGAGGCGCCACCGTCGGCATCGCCGCGATCATCTACATGGCCCGGCTCGGTGTGGCCAGCCCGATCCTCGGGCAGGGGTACGAGCTGAACGCCATCGCCGCCGTCGTCATCGGTGGCGCCAGCCTCACCGGCGGTCGTGGCTCGGTGATCGGGACCCTGCTCGGTGCCTGCCTGCTCGGCGTCCTCAGCAACGGACTGCTGCTGATGGGCGTCTCCGACTTCCAGCGCACGATGATCACAGGTGGCGTGATCATCGTCGCGGTCATCCTCGATGCGTACCGCCGCCGCCTGTCCCTACGGCTCGCCACCAGCTGAGCCACCTACTTCTCACCCCCGCCCCACCCCGTCCCCAACGGAGACCGCCATGCGCCGTACCCGGAAATGGTTCAGCATCGCCTGCGCCGGCCTGATGGTGAGCGCAACACTCATCGTCGCCGGCCCGACCGCCCCCGCCCACGCCGCCGACCCCGTCCGGATCATCTTCGACACCGACGTCGAGGACGACGTCGACGACGCCGGGGCGGTGGCCACCCTGCACGCCCTCGCCGACAACGGCGAGGCGCAGATCCTCGCCATGATGGTCAACACCAACAGCCAGTGGGGTGCCCCGGCACTCGACGCGATGAACACCTGGTACGGCCGGCCCAGCGTGCCGATCGGCACGCTGAAGCCGACAACCGACGGCACCAGCTCCCGGTACACCCGCCAGATCGCCCAGGAGTTCCCGAACGACCTGCGCACCGGCCACAACGCACCCGACGCCACCACGCTCTACCGGCAGGTCCTGGCCGCGCAGCCGGACGGCAGCGTCGTGATCGTCTCGGTCGGCTTCCTCACCAACCTCGCCAACCTGCTCGCCTCCGGCGCCGACGGGGCTAGCCCGCTGGGCGGGCGTGAACTGGTCGCCCGTAAGGTGCGGCTGCTCTCGGCGATGGCCGGCGCATTCCCGTCCGGCTCGGAGTTCAACCTGAACCAGCGCCCCTCGGCCGCCGCGGCGGCGCTGAACAACTGGCCGGGACGCGCCGTGTTCAGCGGCTACGAGATCGGCGACTCGATCTACACCGGCGGGGCGCTCACCCAGACCCCGGCGACCAACCCGATCCGACGCTCCTACGAGCTGTATCAGGGCGCCGGCAACAACCGCAGCAGTTGGGACCAGACCTCGGTCTACTACGCGGTGCGCGGCACGGCCGGGCTGTTCGGGCACGCGGGTGGCACCGGCTCGATCAGCGTGGACGCCGGCAACGGCTCGAACTACTGGAACACCTCCGTCGACAAGGACCAGAACTACCTGACCATGGTGGTTCCCGACGGCACCGTCGCCAGGGCCATCGACGCCCTCATGCTCCAACCGCCGCGGAACGGCAACCCGCCGCCCGGCTTCGTCCTGGGCGTCAACCTCAACGGCCCGGCCGTCACCGTGGACGGGGCGTCCTGGCGCTCATACAGCGCGGCGCTCGGCCAGGGCCTCTCGGTCGACCCCGGCGCGAACCTCGCCACCAACACAGTCGCCCCGAAGCCGGACCCGCCGGTCGGGGTCGGCTCGATGCTCAGCAGCGAGCTGTGGCGCACCGGGAACATCGGCATCAACCAGTCCCTGCCCAACGGCGGGTATCAGGTCTACATCTGGGTGATGGAGGACTTCCAGGCCGGATTCCGCTCCTTCCACGTCAACCTGGAGGGGACGACCGCCACCACTGTCAGCACCGGCACCGTCGGCTCGTGGCACAGGTACGGGCCGCTGCCAGTCACCGTCAGCGACGGCACCCTCGACCTCGACCTGATCCGGATCTTCGGCGACACTCTGATCCAGGGCTTCGCCGTCTACTCCGACAGCACCGCCGCCAGCACCTTCCGGGTCAACCTGAACGGTTCCTCGACCACCATCGACGGCAGGCCCTGGCACTCGCACGGCGACGCGCTGCACGCCGGCATGACCGTCGGCCCGGCCAACTACGCCGTCAACGCGGTCGGCCCGAACCCGGCCGCCCCGGCCGGCGTGACGGCCATGCTCAGCACCGAGTTGTGGCGCACCGGCGACCTCAATCTCTCCGTCCCGGTCCCGAACGGCGCCTACGACGTCTACCTGTGGGTGATGGAGGACTACCGGGCGGGGTACCGCAGCTTCGACGTGCGGCTGGAGTCCGCCTACGCCACCACCGTCAGCACCGGCGCCGTCGGCACCTGGCAACGGTACGGGCCGCTGCCGGTGACGGTGTCGGACGGCCGGGCGAGCATCGACCTGATCCAGCTGTACGGCGACACCCTGATCCAGGGTCTGGCGGTGGTGCCGCGGGGCCAGCCCGCGTAGCTGCGCCGGTCCGTCCAGGGGCCCGGTTACGCACCCGGAGAAGCTGGTGCCTCGTCATGCAGCCTTGAACGGGCGAGCGGGGGTGTCGGATCTCCGAGTCGGCGGCGAACTCGGCTTCGATCCAGTTCAGCCAGGAGGCGCAGCGGGGCCCGCCGTCAGAGACGCTCCCTGCTGACCGTGGCGTGGGACGGCGGTACGGCCGTCCCACGCCACGGGCCTCGGCGGAGGTGGATGTCGGGCTGAGGCGGGGTGGACATGCCGCTCCCGATGAAGAAGCTCGGGTGCGGCGGCTGGTTGTAGGCCGTGTTCTGCCAGGCGATCGCCACCCGGTACTGCGGGTCGTGCATCAGGGTGTAGATCCGGGTGCTGGTCGGGGTCGGGGTGCTGTAGATGCGCAGCGCGGTGTTGTCGCTGGTCCGCCAGATCACCTCTTCCCGCCAGTCACCGAGGATGTCACCCGACAGCGCCGGGTTGGACTTGGTGCCGTTGTTCGTCGCGACCCCGCTGGCGGTGAGCAGCCGGGTTTCGCCACTGGTGCCGTACTTGTCGACGCGGGTGCCGTCGACGAGTTCCCGGACCGGGTCACCGTCCCACCACGCGAGGTGGTTCGCCGACGACGGGTTCCTCCCCACCGACTGACCAGAGGTGTTGAAGAGGTTCGTCATGCCGGGTCCGGCACCCCAGAACTCCGCGCCCGCGCTGCCGGCGTAGATGTCCGCGGCCACACCCCGGCCGGGTCCCTCGGCCCCACCGTTGTTCGGCCGCTGCCAGATCACCTGACCGGTACGCGCGTCATGCACATCAGCGCCCGGCTGGTTACCGGACTCGTGGATGGTGAACACCTCCAGTCCGGCGCGAGCCGGAATCAGGTCACCCACCTGCAGGGCGTCGCCGTGGCCGAACCCGGTGCGGTACATCAGCGTTCCGTTGTCGTTGATCGTCGCCGACCCGTAGATGATCTCCTGTCGGCCGTCGGCGTCGACATCGGCGACAGAGAGGTTGTGGTTGCCCTGCCCGTAGGCGCCGACATTGCTGTTGCCCGAGTCGTACAACCACCGCCGGGTCAACGAGCCGTTGCGGAAGTCCCACGCCGCGATCGTGGCCCGGGTGTAGTACCCCCGCGCCATGATCAGCGACGGGCGCTCCCCGTCGAGGTACGCCGTGCCGGCCAGGAACCGGTCCACCCGGTTGCCGTACGAGTCGCCCCACGAGGCCACGTTGCCCCGACCCGGCTCGTAGTTGACGGTCGACATCGCGGCACCGGTCAGGCCGTTGAACATGGTCAGGAACTCCGGCCCGGCCAGGATGTACCCGTCGCCGTTACGGTGATCGGCGCTGGCGTTTCCGATCACCTGTCCGGTCCCCGACCGGGTACCGTCGGCCGTCTTCATCGCCACCTCGGCGCGGCCGTCGCCGTCGTAGTCGTACACCTGGAACTGGGTGTAGTGCGCCCCGGCCCGGATGTTGCGTCCCAGGTCGATCCGCCACAGCCGCTGCCCGTTGAGGCGGTACGCGTCAACGAAGACGTTGCTGGTCACGCCGGCCTGCGAGTTGTCCTTCGCGTTGGCGGGGTCCCACTTCAACACGATCTCGTACTGACCGTCGCCGTCGAGGTCGCCGACCGACGCGTCGTTCGCCGAGTAGGAGGTACCGGGCGGCGAGATCGGCACATCGAGGTAGCCGTTGGTGAACTGCAGGGCCGCGCCCGAAGCGGCCTGCTCGACCCCGTTCACCACGGCCCGCACGGTGTACGTCGAACCGGCTGCCGCCCCGGAGTCCAGGTAGTTCGTGGCCCCGCTGATCGGCGAGGAGTTCACCCGGGTCGAGCCACGGTAGACGTTGAACGACACCCCCGACGTCTCGGTGCCCAACAACCGCCAGGAGACCAGGTTCCCGCTGCCGGACCGGACACTGATGAGGCCCCGATCGAGATCCTCCATCTGGATGCTGCCGTCCGTGGGCGGCGGACTGGTCGGCGGCGGAGTGGTCGGTGGGGGAGTGGTCGGTGGTGGTGTTGTCGGGTCGCCGGGGGTGGTCGGCGCGACTCCGCCGGTGCAGGTGGTGCCGTTCATGACGAAGCTCGTCGGGGCCGGATTGGTGGAGTCGTTCCACGATCCGTTGAACCCGAACGAGGTGCCGGCACTGGTGCCGAGCGCGCCGTTGTAGCCGACGTCCTTGGCGGTGACCTGGCTGCCGCTCTGGGTGATGGCGGCGTTCCAGGCCTGGGTCACCTGCTGCCCGGCCCCGTACGACCAGGTCAGGGTCCAGGCGCTGACCGGGTCACCGAGATTGGTCAGGGTGACGTTGGTGCCGAACCCGCCCTGCCACTGGTTGATCACCTGGTAGTCGACTCGGCAGCCGGCGGCGGCGGCGGAGGCGACCACGGTGGTGAACGTCCCGGCGACGGTGAGAAGGCCGGCCGTGGCGGCGAGCAGGGCGGAGCGATGTCGTGAAACTGGCATGGTGGACTCCATCGTTGGCAAGGGTCGCTGCCGCGGCTCCGCCCGGAGAAGTCGCGGTGGTCTGATCGTGGCCGTCTCAGGCTCGTGGAGGCGTTGCCGTCGCGCCTTCAGCCCGATCGACTGAAAGGTTTCATTTGGTGAGATGAAAAATCCCGCCCAAAGAACGGCAGGCGATACCGCAACCATGACGGCGCCTGGTGGGCGTGCCCATAGCCCGAGGCGCCTGAGATCATTCGGCCGGCGGCGCGTACCTGGACCCTACTCCGGACCATCATCGCCTTCAAGTGGTCTGCTTCGATCTCTTGCCGCGCCCCCGGCCGACCGGAGGGCGCGACAGGGTAGTGATGACGGGCGGGTACGGCGGCGCCGACCAGGGCGCGCCGGGTGGGGATGCGGACCTCCCGCTCGCGTTGGGCAGCCTCGGACAACGTCTCATGCCCGCTTCGGCGAATGCGGGTCTCGGCGTGACGGCGTGGTGGCGGGGACGTGGCTTCCCCTTGACACTGCTCAACCCGTACCTCTAGCGTCCGCCCTAGCATTGGTTTAAATCGTTTCATTGCCGCTGGGCGTGCAGCCGTGCAGCCGCCCCGCTTCGTCCCGAGCGCCATTGCGGAGGAGAACCGATGACTGTGCAGGTACGTAGCGGAGGGCGCACCACCCGGATCGCCGCGTCGCTGCTGGCGACACTGCTCGTGCTGCCGCTGGCGGGCTGCGGCGACGAGGGGGACGACGGGGGACCGGTGACCCTCGACTTCGCCTGGTGGGGTAACGACGCCCGGGCCGAGGTGACCGAGAGGGCGATCGACCTCTTCGAGAAGAAGTACCCCGATGTCAAGGTGAACACCTCGTTCGGGGCCTTCGACGCGTACTTCCAGAAGTTGTCGACCCAGATCGCCGGCGGTGACGCCCCCGACGTGGTGCAGATGGACCGCGCCTACCTCCGCGAGTACGCCGAGCGCAACGCGCTGCTCGACCTGACGAGGTCCATCGAGGACGGCATTCTCAAGGTCACCGACATCAGTCCGTCGCTGCTGCCCGCCGGCAAGGTCGGTGACGCCACCTTCGCCGTCCCGATGGGCCAGAACACCCAGGGCGTCATCTACGACCCGGCAATCTGGCAGCAGGCCGGCGTGTCCGCGCCGACCCTGAGCTGGACGTGGGACGACATGCTCGCCGCCGGCGCCAGGGTCAGCCAGGCCACCGGGGGAAAGGTGGCTGGCTTCGGCGACTTCGGTTACGCGATCGACTGGTTCGACGTCTGGCTCAACCAGCGGGGCAAGTCGATCTACACGGCGGACGGGAAGCTGGGATTCGGCGCGGCCGAGCTGACCGAGTTCTGGACGCTCACCGGCCGGCTGCGCGACGGCAGGGCGCTCGCTCCGGCGGCACTGACCACGCAGCTCGACGGGTCCATCCAGAACTCGTCGCTGATCAAGAAGGGTGTCAGCGCGGAGGTCAACTACGACTCCTCGTACACGGCCCTGGTGGGGGCGTACGGCAAGCCGCTGAGGATCGGCCCGGTGCCCAGCGACACCGACAAGCGCGGCATGCTGGCGCAGAAGTCGATGTCGCTCAGCGTCGCCAGGGCCAGCAAGCACCCCAAGGAGGCCGCGCAGCTGGTCGATTTCCTGGTCAACGACGTGGAGGCCGGCAAGGTCATGGGCGTGAGCCGCGGGCTGCCGGCCAACGGCAAGGTCCGCGACGCCATCGCGCCGATCCTGCCCGCCAACGACAAGGTCGTCTACGACTACGAGCAGTCGGTGGCCGCGCTGCTGCTGCCCACCCCGCCCGCGCAGCCGAAGGGTGGCGGCGCCGTGAAGGCGGAGTTCCAGCGCGTGTACGACGAGGTCATATTCGGGCGACTGCCGGTCGACAAGGCCGCGGAGCAGCTCGTCAACGAGGCGCAGGGCCAGCTCGGCTGATCCGACGCAACGCTGTGCGCCCTCCCGCCCCGGCGACGGCGCACGGTACGCACGTCGGCTCCTCGGCGGTGCTGCCCGCCGAGGAGCGGGAGCGTACGGGCCAGCGGCGTCCCGCTCAGCCGCGGCGGAAGGAGTGCTGGCTGGATTCGCGGACCACCAGCTCCGGTTCGAAGACGATCTGCCGGTGCTGGTGGCCCGCGGGGTCGTTGGCCTCGTCCAGGATCAGCTCCGCCGCGCTGCGGCCGAGTTCCTGGCGTGGCTGTCGGACCGAGGTCAGCGGGACCGCCGCGGCGGCGGCGAACTCGATGTCGTCGTAGCCGACCAGGGCGATGTCGTCGGGTACCCGGATCTGCTGGCGGGTCAGCCCCTGCAACACGCCGAGGGCCAGCAGGTCGTTGGCGCAGAAGATCGCGGTGGGGCGTGCGGAGCGGGGCAGGCCCAGGACGCGCGACACGGCGTCCCGCCCGGCCGCCACCGTCGGGCTCGGGGTGTCCAGCCGGCGCAGGTTGTCAGCGCCCAGACCGGCCTCCTCCAGCGCCTTGACGCCGCCGTGGTAGCGGTCGGTGACCTGCTCCAGCCGCCAGGGTCCGCCGACGAACGCGATCTGCTCGTGCCCGGCCTCGACCAGGTGCCGCACCGCCAACTCCCCGCCGAGCCGGTCGTCGACGGAGACGGAGCAGAAGTCACGGCTGGGCGCCGGTCGATCCAACACCACCACCAGGATGCCCCGGCTGCGCAGCCGGTCCAGCCGGGCGTTGTCGTCGCCGACCGGGGTGATCAGGACGCCCTGGACCCGCTGCTCCTCCAACAGGTCGAGGTAGCGGCCCTCCCGGGCGGCCTCGCCGTTGCTGTTGCAGAAGATGACGGCCATGCCGGCCGGTCCGGTGGTGTCGTCGACGCCCTTGGCGATGTCGGTGAAGAACGGGTTGGCCACGTCCAGCACGACCAGCCCGAGCGTGCGCCCGCGCCCACGGCGCAGGTGGCGGGCCGCGTCGTTGGGCACGAAGCCGAGCTCGTTGATCGCCGCCCGGACCCGGCCCCGGGTCAGCTCGGAGACCAGGTTGGGCCGGTTGAGCACGTTCGAGACGGTGCCCACCGACACGCCGGCGCGGCTGGCCACGTCCTTGATACTCGCCATCGGCGCAGTCACCGCTCTCCTCCCGAACGCCCCGGCGGAGGGGACGGCTGTTGAAACGGTTCGAGCATATCGGCCCGCCCGTCGCCCCCGGCCGCTCCCGACGTGTCGCGCCCGCCACCGCCGCGGGCGGATCAGCGCAGCTGCGCTGCCCGCCGGGCCCGCTCCTCCACCGTCCGGCGGTGCGCAGCAGCAGCGCCAACACCAGGGCGAGCGTGACCACCAGCGCCGGTCCCACCAGCCGGGCGCCGGGCAGTCCGGACAGCACGGCGGCCAGGTCGGCCAGGGCCAGGGTGCCGAGGACCGGCACCACGGCGTACGGCCACGGGCCGCTGCGGGCGACCGCTGCGAACGCGCGCAGGTAGCGCGACACGGTCACCCCGGTCCGGGGGTGGGCCGTCGAGGCCGCCGGTCAGGGTCAACCCTTCAGCCCGGACGTCGCGATGCCCTCCACCAGGTAGCGCTGGAAGGCCAGGAAGAAGCAGATCACCGGCAGGATGCTCAACACCGACATGGCGAACATCGGGCCGAACGCCGACTCGCTCGTCTGGTCGATGAACAGGCGCAGGGCCAGCGGCAGCGTGTAGGTGTCCGGGTCGTTGAGGTAGACGAGCTGGCTGAAGAAGTCGTTCCAGGTCCAGATGAAGGTGAAGATCGTGGTGGTGACCAGGGCCGGCTTCAGCAGCGGCAGGATGACGTGCCGAAAGGTGGCGATCGGACCGCAGCCGTCGATCTCCGCGGCCTCGTCCAGCTCGCGCGGCAGCCCCCGGATGAACTGCACCATGAGGAAGATGAAGAAGGCGTCGGTCGCCAGCAGCTTGGGCAGGATCAGCGGCACGAAGGAGCCGACCAGGTCGAGCTTCTGGAAGATGGTGTACTGCGGGATCAGCACCACGTGGTACGGCAGCATGATGGTCAGCAGGGTCAGCGCGAAGAGCGGGCCGCGCAGCCGGAACCGCAGCCGCGCGAAGGCGTACGCGGCCAGTGAGCAGGAGATCAGGTTGCCGACCACCGCCCCGATCGAGACGATCAGCGAATTGCCGAAGAACCGCCAGACGCTGATGCCGGCGATGCCGTCGAAGGCGGCCCGGTAGTTCTCCGGAGCCAGCCGGCTCGGCACGGGACTGAGGCTGGACAGGATCTCCGAGGTCGGCTTGACCGAGGCGGTGAGCAGCCAGAAGACCGGATAGAGCAGCAGCAGCACCAGCAGGATCATGCCGGCGTGCCACGCGAGCGCGGCCGGTCGGTGGCGGGTTGCCGGGCGGGTCGCCGGCGCGTCGGCTGGAGTCGCCGTCACTTGTCCTCCCCGGAGTAGAAGACCCATCGGCGTGCGGTGCCGAAGAACAGCGCGGTGATCACGGCGACCGTCAGCAGCAGGAGCCAGGCCATCGCCGAGGCGTAACCCATCCTGAACTGGGAGAACCCGCGCTCGTACAGGTAGAGCGTGTAGAACAGCGTGGAGTTGCCGGGCCCGCCGCGCCCGCCGCTGACCACGAAGGCCGGCGTGAACGCCTGGAAGGCGTGGATGGTCTCCAGCACCAGGTTGAACAGGATGATGGGGGAGAGCATGGGCAGCGTCACCGAGCGGAACGTGCGCCACCGACCGGCGCCGTCCACCGCGGCGGCGTCGTACAGCTCCTGCGGGATCTGCTTGAGGCCGGCCAGGAAGATCACCATCGGCGCGCCGAACTGCCACACGGCCAGGATGATCAGGACGTAGAGCGCGTAGTCCGGTTCGTTGATCCAGCCGCCGCTGTCCCAGCCGACGGTGTTGGTGAGCGAGTCGACGACTCCCTCGTCGGTGAAGAGCGCGCGCCAGACCAGTGCCAGCGCCACGCCGGTGCCGAGCAGCGACGGGGCGTAGAGCGATGAGCGATAGAAGCCCTGGCCGCGGCGCGGCCTGTTGAGCAGCAACGCGACGGCCAGCGCGGCGGCGAGCTTGAGTGGCACCGAGAGCAGCACGTACTTCGCGGTGACGGCGGCCGAGGCGAGAAACCGGGGGTCGTCGGTGAACAGCCGCCGGTAGTTGTCGAGGCCGACCCACCGCGGGGTGGTGAACAGGTCGTAGTCGGTGAAGGACAGGTAGAGCGAGGCGAGCATCGGCCCGACGGTGAGCAGCAGCGCCCCGCAGACCCAGGGGGAGAGGAACAGGAAGGCGATGCCGGGGCGGTCCCGCCTGCGCCGTTGGCGCGGCCCGCCGGCGCCGGCCCCGGCGGGCGGCGCTGCCGCCGCGTCGAGTGTCTGCACTGTCATCGGCTCAGCTTCCGATCGCCCACCGCCGGAGCGAGTGGATCCGGTGAGTGAAACAGTTCAATCATCGGGAAGCTACCGGCGGCCCCTGGGGGTGTCAACGCGCCGTGTGCCCAGATCGGCGTTCGGGCGCCTTGCCTGCGCCGCGCCAGCAGCCTTGACACCCATGGGAGCTGACCGATACGTTGCGGCAAGGACTTGAAACGGTTCACAGCGCTCCGGAGATTCACTGCCGGCCCCTGGAGGCTTCCGAGATGCCGCAGGCAACCCCCGTCCGTCCCGCTCGGACCCGCCGGCTGCTCGCCGTCGGCGACTCACTGGCGCTGCTCGCAGCCCTTGCGCCCCCGAGCACGGCATCGGCTACGCCCGGCCCGGCCGCCAGAGCAACCTCGACCAGTTCCAGTTCCGAGCCGTCCGGCCGGCGTCGGGCCTGACCGCCGGCGCGGGCCGGAAGCGACGGGAGAACCATGCGCCGCATCTGCTTCACCCTCCAGGTCCGCCCCGACCGGTTGGACGAGTACCGCGTCCGGCACGCGCACGTCTGGCCGGACATGCTCGCCGCCCTCTCCGCGAGCGGCTGGCGCGACTACTCGCTCTTCCTCCGCGAGGACGGCCTGCTGGTGGGGTTCCTCGTGACGGACGACTTCGCGGCGGCCCGGGCCGCCATGCGGGCACACGCCGTCAACGCCCGCTGGCAGGCGGAGATGGCGCCCTTCTTCGTCGGCCTCGACCACGAGACAGCCGACCGCGCCATGCGGCCGCTGGACGAGGTCTTCAACCTCGAGGCGCAGCTCGCCGCCCGGACGGGAGAAACAGCATGACGCGGACCGACGTGACCCGCGACCGGGTCAAGCGGGCCCTGCGTGCCCAGCGCATCGAAACCCCGTCCTGGGCGTACGCCAACTCGGGCACCCGCTTCAAGGTCTTCACCCAGGAGGGCGTGCCGCGCGACCCGTACGAGAAGATCGCCGACGCCGCCGTCGTGCACCGGCTCACCGGGATCGCGCCCACGGTTGCCCTGCACATCCCGTGGGACCGGGTCGACGACTACACCGATCTGGCCCGCCACGCGGCCGACCGGGGCGTCACGCTGGGCGCGATCAACGCCAACGTGTTCCAGGACGACGACTACAGGCTCGGCAGCGTCACGAACCCCGACCCCGGCGTACGGCGCAAGGCGGTCGACCATCTGCTCGAATGCGTCGACATCATGGACCGCACCGGCTCCAGGGACCTGAAGTTGTGGTTCTCCGACGGCACCAACTACCCGGGCCAGGACGACATCCGCGCCCGGCAGGACCGGCTGGCCGTCGCCCTGCGCGAGACCTACGACCGGCTCGGCGACAACCAGCGCCTGCTGCTGGAGTACAAGCTGTTCGAGCCGGCCTTCTACGCCACCGACGTGCCCGACTGGGGCACCGCGTACGCACACTGTCTCGAACTCGGACCGAGGGCGCGGGTCGTCATCGACACCGGGCACCACGCACCGGGTACCAACATCGAGTTCATCGTGGCCTTCCTGCTGCGCGCCGGAAGGCTCGGCGGGTTCGACTTCAACTCACGCTTCTACGCCGACGACGACCTGATGGCCGGCGCCGCGGACCCGTTCCAGCTCTTCCGGATCATGTACGAGATCGTCCGCGGTGACGCGTTGCGTGCGGAGGCCGGCATCGCGTTCATGCTCGACCAGTGCCACAACGTCGAGGCGAAGATCCCGGCGATCATCCGATCGGTGCTGAACGTGCAGGAGGCCACCGCCAAGGCGCTGCTGGTCGACGCCGACGCCCTCGCGGCCGCACAGCAGGCCGGTGACGTTCTCGGCGCGAACGCCGTGCTGATGGACGCGTACAACAGCGATGTGCGGCCGCTGCTCGCCGACCTGCGCACCGAGCTGGGCCTGGACCCGGACCCGATGGCCGCCTACGCCCGCTCCGGCTACTTCGAGAGGATCCGCGCCGAACGCGTCGGCGGCCAGCAGGCCGGTTGGGGCGCCTGAGCACACCCGGGAACGGGGACAGGGGACACGAGGACCATGCACTCCGAAGTTCAGGCACTGGTCGCCCGCAGCAATCGGCTCGGCGCCGACCCGACCACGACCAACTACGCCGGCGGCAACACCTCGGCCAAGGGCAGGGCCACCGACCCGGTGACCGGCGCACCGGTGGACCTCCTGTGGGTCAAGGGCTCCGGCGGTGACCTCGGCACCCTCACCGAGGCCGGCCTCGCGGTGCTCAGGCTCGACCGGCTGCGTGCCCTCGTCGAGGTCTATCCCGGTGTCGACCGGGAGGACGAGATGGTCACCGCCCTCGACTACTGCCTACACGGCCGCGGCGGCACAGCGCCGTCGATCGACACCGCGATGCACGGCCTGGTCGACGCCCCGCACGTCGACCACCTGCACCCCGACGCCGGCATCGCCATCGCCACCGCCGCCGACGGCCCGGCGCTGGTCGAGGAGATCTTCGGCGACCGCGTGGCCTGGGTACCGTGGCGGCGGCCCGGCTTCCAGCTCGGCCTGGACATCGCCGCCATGGCGCGGGCCAACCCCCGGGCGATCGGCGTCATCCTCGGTGGGCACGGCATCACCGCCTGGGGCGCGACCAGCGAGGAGTGCGAGCACAACTCACGGGAGATCATTCGCGCCGCCCAGGCGCACCTCGACCGGCGGGGCCGGCCTGAGCCGTTCGGTCCGGTCATCGCCGGCTGGGCGCCGCTGCCGGTGGCCGAGCGCAGGGCCCGGGCCGCCGCGCTGGCGCCGGTCATCCGGGGCCTGGTGTCGACCGACCGCCCGCAGGTCGGCCACTACAGCGACAGCGACGTGGTGCTCGACTTCGTCGCCCGCGAGCGGCACCCCGCACTGGCGGCGCTCGGCACGTCCTGCCCCGACCACTTCCTGCGCACCAAGGTCCTTCCGATGGTGCTCGACCTGCCACCGACGGCACCGATCGAGGACACCGTCGCACGACTTCGGGAACTGCACGAGGCCTACCGCGACGACTACCGCGCCTACTACGAACGGCACGCCGATCCGACCAGCCCGCCGATGCGTGGCGCCGACCCGGCCGTCGTCCTCGTTCCGGGCGTGGGCATGTTCAGCTACGGGGCGAACAAGCAGGCCGCCCGGGTGGCCGGCGAGTTCTACGTCAACGCGATCAACGTGATGCGCGGCGCCGAGTCCGTGTCGCGGTACGCGCCGATCGACGAGGCCGAGAAGTTCCGCATCGAATACTGGGCTCTCGAGGAAGCCAAGCTCGCCCGGATGCCCGAGCCGAAGCCGCTCGCCACCCGGATCGCAGTGGTCACCGGCGCCGGCTCCGGCATCGGCCGGGCGACAGCGAAGCGGCTCGCCGCCGAGGGCGCCTGTGTGGCTGTCGCCGACCGGGACGCCGCCGCCGCCGAGAGGGTCGCCGCTGAACTGGGCGGTCCCGACGTCGCGGTGGCCGTGGTGGTCGACGTGACCGTCGCCGCGGCGGTCGCCGCCGCCGTGGACGCCGCGGTGCTCGCGTTCGGCGGTCTGGATCTCGTGGTCAACAATGCCGGGCTGTCGCTGTCGAAAACTCTGCTGGAGACGACCGAGGAGGACTGGGACAGCCAGCACGACGTGATGGCGAAGGGCTCCTTCCTGGTTTCGCGCGAGGCCGCCCGCAGGCTCATCGAGCAGGGCATGGGCGGCGACATCGTCTACATCTCCAGCAAGAACTCGCTCTTCGCCGGCCCGAACAACGTCGCCTACGGCGCGGCCAAGGCCGACCAGGCGCACCAGGTCCGACTGCTCGCCGCCGAGCTCGGCAGCCACGGCATC
Organism: Micromonospora sp. CPCC 205561; assembly: GCF_036906775.1. NCBI lineage: Bacteria > Bacillati > Actinomycetota > Actinomycetes > Micromonosporales > Micromonosporaceae > Micromonospora > Micromonospora sp. CPCC 205561. Next base: position 103,999 of record NZ_JBAKHV010000004.1, read on the forward strand.
CGGGTCAACGGCATCAATCCCGACGGCGTGGTACGCGGCTCGGGCATCTTCGCCGGCGGCTGGGGTGCCGAGCGGGCGGCCGTCCACGGCGTGCCGGAGGAGCGGCTGGGAGAGTTCTACGCCCAGCGCACCCTGCTGAAGCGGGAGGTGCTTCCCGAACACGTCGCCAACGCCGTCTTCGTGCTCACCGGCCCGGATCTGTCGCACACCACGGGCCTGCACATCCCGGTGGACGCCGGCGTCGCCGCGGCCTTCCTGCGCTGACCGCGATGAACCGTCCGGAGCACAGGAGCGTCGCCGTCGCCGCCGTCGACCTGGGCGCGTCGAGCGGCCGGATCATGGTCGGTCACGTCGGTGCGGGCCGGGTCGAGGTGACCGAGACGCATCGCTTCGGCAACGACCCGGTCGACGTGGCCGGGACGCTGCACTGGGACATCCTCCGCCTGTGGCACGAGATCCGCCGGGGCCTGCGGACGGCCGGTCCGGTGGCGAGTGTCGGCGTCGACTCCTGGGCCGTCGACCATGGGCTGCTCGACGCGGCCGGGACGTTGCTGGGAAACCCGGTGCACTACCGCGACGCGCGCACCGTCGGCGTCGCCGAGCGGGTGTCCCGGCACCTGGGGGAGGAGAGGCTGTACCGCACCACCGGCCTGCAACAGCTGTCGTTCAACACCCTCTACCAGCTGGTCGCGGCGGCCGGGACGCCGCAGCTGGAGACGGCCCGTCGACTGCTGCTGATTCCGGACCTCATCGGCTACTGGCTCACCGGCCGGATCGGCGCCGAACGCACGAACGCGTCGACGACCCAGCTGTACGACCTGAACCGGCGGACCTGGGCCACCGACCTGATGACCGACGCGGGCGTCAGCCGTGACCTGTTCCCGTCGTTGCACGACCCCGGCACCCGGCTGGGCCCGATCCGAGTCGACCTGGAGCTTCCCGGCACACCCGAGGTGGTGGCGGTCGGTTCGCACGACACCGCGTCCGCGGTGGTCGGCGTACCCGCCGCGGGGGAACGGTTCGCCTTCGTCTCGTGCGGCACCTGGTCCCTGGTCGGGGTCGAGCTCGAAGCCCCGGTGCTCACCGAGGAGAGCCGACGGGCCAACTTCACCAACGAGTCCGGCGTCGACGGGACCATCCGCTACCTGCGCAACGTGATGGGCCTGTGGCTGCTCCAGGAGTCGCTGCGCGGCTGGGCCGACCCGGACCTGTCCGACCTGCTGCGGCGGGCCGCCCGGGAACCGTCATTGCGGTCGGTGGTGGACCCGGACGACCCGATGTTCCTGCCACCGGGCGACATGCCGGCGCGCATCGCCGAGGCGTGCCGGCGGGCGGGTGAGCCGGTACCCGTGAGCCCGGCGGCCACCGTCCGCTGCATCATCGACTCCCTGGCGCTGGCGCACCGACGGGCGGTGCGGCAGGTGCAGCACCTGTCCGGTCGGCACGTCGAGGTCGTGCACATCGTCGGCGGCGGGGCCCGCAACGAACTGCTCTGCCAGCTGACCGCCGACGCGTGTGGCCTGCCGGTGATCGCCGGGCCGGTGGAGGCCACCGCGCTGGGCAACATCCTGGTACAGGCGCGGGTCTTCGGCGCCGCCGGCGGTGACCTGGCCGGCCTGCGGGCCCTTCTCCGCGAGACGCAGCACCTGGTGCGGTACGAACCACGCGGCGACGAGGTGGCGTGGCGGGCCGCCGAGACCCGGATGGGTGGTTGAGGACGCGGGTGGCGTTGTTCGTGACGTGCCTGGCGGACACGGTGTTCCCCCAGGCCGCGATGGCGACGGTGCGGCTGCTGGAACGGCTGGGCCATGCGGTGGTCTTCCCGGAGGGCCAGACGTGTTGCGGGCAGACGCACGTCAACTCCGGACATCAGGCGCAGGCCCTGTCGTTGGTGCGACGGCACGTACGCGCGTTCGAGCCGTTCGACGTGGTCGTCGCGCCATCCGGTTCATGCGTCGGCTCGGTGCGTCACCAGCATGCCAGGGTGGCTCGCCGAGCGGGGGACGGAGAGCTGGTTAGCCGCGCGGCGGCTGCTGACCTGGATCAGCGGCCCCTCCGCGACCAGTGACATCGAACCCGACCGGGTGGAGGGCGTGCACGGCCCGCGAAGCCTCCACGTGATCATCACGCCCTAGGACTACGGCGACGCCGGACCAGCACCGGACGTGGGGCGAGGGCGGCGGTCTCACTGCTGGGTCGGGACGGCCTGCTGGTGCAGCGCGGAGCCCAGGATGTCCGCGGCGAGGCGGTAGAGGTCGGAGGCGGCCTCCCCGGTGATGGCGGAGAACTGGTGCGCGGTCTCGAACGCCGGGTGCCGCTCCAGCTTGTCGCGGTAGTCGGGCAGCGGCGCGTCCGACCTCATCAGGTCCAGCCACTGGCGGGTGCCGGGGTAGGGGCTGTTGATGTTCAGCGCCACACACCCGTCGGGGATGCAGCCCTCCCGGTGCATGTCGGCGATGAGTTGAAGCGTCCGTACCCGCTGCTCGTCGGTCTCGCCCAGGCCGAACTGCAGCGAGGTGCCGACCCGGACACCGGCGGCACGACACCAGCGGGCGACCCGCCGGAACTGCTCCGTCCAGTCCGTCGGCTCCGCGAGCAGCCGCAGTCGCTGCACCTTCTGCACCCGTTCGGCGTCCGGCTGGGCCGACTCCACGCCGAAGTAGATGTAGCTGCATCCGGTCCGGCCCATCCGGTGCAGCAGCTTCTCGTCCACGTCGTTGATGGTGGTCTGGCAGCCCCACTCGACCCGCCGGCCGGCCGCCTGGTCCGTCTCGAGCATCGCGAGCAGGTCCGACAGCCAGCGGCGGTTCTGCGTGAACGTGCTGTCGTCGAAGAACACCGCCTCGAATCCCTGGTCTCCGCGGAGGCGGATCTCCCGCATCACGTGCCCCGGCGTACGCTGCCGGATCTTCGGCTGGTTGTAGAGGAACGCGTCCGCGGACTCGTGGCAGAACGAGCAGGAGTACTTGCAGCCGAGAGCGGCCATGACCTGAGCGGTCCGCCGGTTGTCGAAGACGGGGAAGAGGTTCTCGTGGGTGAGCCGGGTGACGTCGATGAACGGCAGCCTGTTGCCGTCGATCGGCGTGCCGCTCAGCGGTATCGGCGTGATCCGCTCGGTGTCGTCGTCGACGAGGATGAGCTGACCGACCCCGGGAAGGGCGGCGAAGCGTTCGGGACTGGCCAGCAGTCTCTTGCGCAGCGCGCGGGCATCGGTGGGCAGGTCCTCGGCGATCACCATGAGCACCTCGGGCAGGGCGAAGACAGCGTCCCCGGCGAAGACCACGTCCACGATGGCGCGTTCCCGCTCCTGGGCGAAGGTCTGCAGGGCCGCCAGCCGGGCCAGCTGCGGGGACGTCAACGAGTACGACCCGTGGACGCCGCGCTGCCGTTCGCTCATCGCCCCGACCCGCTCGGAGGTGGACCGGTAGGCATCCGGGTTCACGGCGTCCTCGTGTTGCCCCCCGAGCAGCACGATGCTGTTCGGGGAGACCGCCTTCACCAACTCGGCGATGCGGATCGCGAAGTGGTGGCCCTCCGACAGGTTGCTGATGCCGACGACCACGGGGAGGTGCTCGGCCACGCACTCGACGAGCGCCTTCTCGAACGCGTCGCTGTAGGCCGGCGGGTTGAGCACACCGACGACCTCCGGCACCCGGTCGCGGGGAAACTCGTCGATGCGCAGCATGCGGTCGAGCAGGCAGGTGGCGTACAGCAGGGGGGTCGGCATCCCGGGAAAGGCGCCGGTGGCGTTCTCCTCGATGTGGGGGGCGCTGACGAACAGGACCGGGAAGTGCTTGAGGCGGTGTCCCTGCCGTTCCGCCTCCGGCCCGCTCGCGGTGCCCAGTCGGGCGATCAGCTGTCGCTCCCGGTCCAACTCGCGCCGCATCGCCTCGGGAGAGACGGTGCCGGGGTCCAGGCCGTCGCCCGGGTACCAGCGCCATCCCCGCTCGTGCTCGGAGAGGTCGCGCGCGATGCGCTCCGCCCGTTGCCGGCGGATGCGCTCCTCTGCACCGGTCACCGGCCGAGGACCTTCAGGACGAACGCCGCGACGTCGGCGTCCGCCAGCAGGCGGCTGCGGTCGACCGGGAACGTGGTCGCGCCGACCAGGAGATCGGCCGGGTATTCGGCGTCCTGCGTACCGGAGAGCACCACGGACCCGAGCGGGGCCGCGGCCGGCGGCCGGGCGGCCGACAGCGACGACGCGGCGAGGAAGGCGAGGTAGGCGGCGAACCGGTCGGCGAGTTGCCGTTGCATGGCGGCGGGCACGGGCATCGTGCGGCAGGCGGCGGCGAGCGCCGTACGGTAGGCGTCCTCCAGGCCGGCCAGGACCGGCAGCAGCGCGCGGCCCGTTGTCGCGGCCTGCGTGTCGCGGGCCGCGGCGGGGGCGAGGGCCGTCGCCAGCTCCTCGGGCCCGAGGTGGGCGGCGAGGGAGTCGACCGCCTGCCGGTACTCGCCGAGGGCGATCCGGCTGTCCACGAGGACCGGGTCCACCGTGACGAGGCTCGGGTCGGCCGCACCGGACCCGCGGATCGCGGCCGCGAGTCGGGCGGCGAGCGGTGCGGCGGCGCAGTGCCCCAGGACACCGACGACGGGCGTCCCGTCCGCGAGGGCGCCGGCCAGCCACGGCTCGATGTAGGCGCCGGGCTCCGTCACCTCGGTGACGGTCGTCGCCGGCGGTACCGCCTCGAGCACCCGGTACCCGGTCAGGTGCGGGGCGAGCTCCGCGCAGCCGGGATCGCCGCGTCGCGCCTCGAACGCGACGGTGAGGATCACGCCCGCGCTGCCGTCGGCCAGCAGGCGCCAGGGGGATGGTGTCATCATGCTCCCGTCCGGTAGGACCGCGAGACGCTACACATGGGCGTCCGCCCAGAACCCGCCATACTTCGACAGGTCGCCGACCGGCGACGCGTCATTGAAGTAGGGCCGTTTGCCCATGGCCTCGGCGAATGTTTCCAGCCCGTCCAGGAACACCTGGTAGATCTGTTCCGGCGTGGCCTTGTCGGTGGCATAGACCGGCGGCAGGTCCTCGTGGTAAAGGCTGAAGTCACGATGCAGGATTTCCATTCCGAAGCGCTCGGGATGTTGGTACATGGTGCTTCCGGGATAGGGTACGAGGCCGAACAGGTAGGTCGCCTGCAGCAGATCCTCGTTGATCAGTTCGCTGATCCAGTCGATGCTGCGGGCCATGTCGTCCGGAGTCTGGTCGGGAAAGCCGTTGACCGTGAAAGCGCACGTTGCCAGCCCCGCGTCCCGGACTCGTTTCAACGTCTCGGTGGTCGCGTTCAGGTTCATGTGGTGTTTGTGGGTGTGATGCGTGTCCTGCGACCCGGTCTCGATCCCGATCTCGATCCACTGGCAGCCGCTGCTCTTGAGTTTGCGCAGGACGCGCTCGTCGGTGAGGCAGTTGAGCCGCGTCTGGCAGTCGTATTGGATGTCGCCCTCCCGGGCGAGCGCGTCGAGCAGTTCGAGCGTCCGTTCCGGGTGCAGGGTGAACGTCTCGTCGCCCCAGTAGATGCTGTGGTGGGCGCCGTAATGGGCGCGGTACGCCCGGATCTCCCGCAGCACCCGCTCGATCGGGAAGTATCCGGGGCGGCGGCCGATGGTCTGGATGGTGCAGAACGTGCACTGGTACGGGCAGCCGAGCGCGTAGACCTGGCGCAGGTAACGGATGTCCTCGCCGCTGCTGCGGGGGAACAGGTCGATCTTCGGAAATGGCAGGTCGGCGGGGGCGACGTCGGGGTAGCGGGTCGCGGTCCGCCGGGTGGTGCCGTCTTCGCGCTGGTAGACCAGGTTGCCCACGGGCGTCGGCTCCTGCCCGTCGCGCAGTGCGTCGAGCAGTGCCGGCAGGGCGCGCTCCCCGCGGTCGACCACGACGTAGTCCACGCTCGGGTGGGCGGCGACCTCGTCGGCCAGCGGGGTCGCGGCCACCCCGCCGTACACGATGGTGGACCTGGGGTGGATCTGCTTGATCACGGTGGAGATCTCGTACGCGTAGCAGAGGTTCACCGTCATCGGGGAGAAGAGGTAGACGTCGGCCGGACTGCTGCGGGCCGCCTCCTCGATGGCGTCCTTCGCCAGGCGACCCGGCTCGACGAAGGTGTTCGGATCGGTGTAGAGGTCGAGGACTCCCATGTCGGAGTAGCCGTGCGCGTCCAGGACCCCGCCGAGCCAGAGCATCCAGTGCGGCAGTTCCCACATGTTGCGTTTCATGTGGCGTAGGCCCGGGTGCACCGAGTGGTATTGGACGTCGAAATTCCGCCAGAACAACTTCCGCTGCGGCACCGGCACGGTGGACATTGGTGTGTGAACGAATGATACCCGCATTTCCGCCCGTCAGGATGATGGACATTCCATGATGGTTTCAGCGATTACCGCTGCGGCGACAGATATCCATGGCCGAGATAAATGCCCCCGTTGAGCCATGCCAAGCCCGCGTTACCGTTGAGCGAGCCTTGTGACTGTATGTCAGCCATTCAAAGCTGTCAACATAACGATCTTGCGTCTACCGATTTGGCGCCGACCTTGACCGACGTGGAGATGCCATGATGGACTATTCGAGTCCGGTTTGGGGGGCCGCTTGTGTCTAATGATGATCCAGTAACCGCTTCGGATGCGGCTGCCCGAGTCGAAGGAGATGCAGCCCCGCCGAACGGCCGCCCGGCCGGTGCCGCGGCTCCCGGCACCTCACTGTGGCGCAATCCGAACTATCGCACCTTCCTGGGGATACAGACGCTCTCCGCCGTCGGTGACTCGTTCTCCTACGTGGCCATACCGCTGCTCGTCCTGCAGGTCACCGGCTCGCTGGTCCAGATGGGAATCGTCACCGGGCTGACCGGCGTCGCCTCCATCACCACGGGGCTCTTCGCCGGGGTGGTCGTCGACCGCTTCGACCGCAGGGCCCTCCTGATGATCTGCGACGGAGCCCGCTGTGTGCTCTACGGAGCCGTCGCGGTCGTCTTCCTCGTCGCCGAGCCGTCCTGGCTGATCTACCTCGTCGTGCCGCTGGCCGGCGTCTTCTCGATGATCTTCCAGGTCACCTACGTGGCCGTGGTGCCCGCCATCGTCGCGGCGGACCAGATCACCAGGGCCAACGGCCACCTCTACGCCACGTACGCGGTCGCGAGCGTCGCCGGGCCGGCGCTCGCCGGCATGGTGGCCGCCGCCTTCGGTCCCGCTGCCGCCATCGGCCTCGACGCCGTCACCTTCGCCGTCGCCGCCGTCGGCGTGCTGTTCATCAGGCTCGCGGCGGGGCGGCCGGACGCCGCCCGGCCGGCCGTCGCGGGCGCGGGCGACGTCCGCAACGAGTTCCTGGCGGGTGCGCGCTTCCTCTGGAACCACCCGCTGTTGCGTCAGCTCACGCTGCTGCTGTCGCTGCTGACGTTCCTGACCTACGGGCTCACCGACGCCGTCATCTTCCGGCTGAAGGACGAACTCGGGCAACCGGACACGGTGGTCGGCTACGTCCTGACCGCCGGGACGGTGGGCACCTTCGTGGCGTCGTTCGTGGTGGCCCGGGTCCGCGGACGGCTTGGCTTCGGTCCCAGCTGGATCGGCGCCTTCAGCCTGGCCGGCCTCGCCGTCGCCGGAATGGGGCTGGCACGCAGCGTGCCCGCGCTCGCGGTGCTGATGGCGGTCATGCTGCTGGGCACCGGGGTGGCGGGCATCTGCTCGATGTCGTTGCGCCAGGAGATCACTCCGGGGCACCTGCTGGGGCGGGTGACCGCCGCCTTCTGGACGATCCACTCCGCGCTGGGACCGCTCGGCGCGGGCGCGATCACCGCCGTCGCCGCCGGGGTCGGCGTCACCCCGGTGCTCCTCGCGGTGGGTACGGCCATGGTCGCCATCGCGCTGTCCGGGGCGTTCAGCAGCATCGGGCGCGCCGGGGCGACGCCGGCGGCCGAGAGAGCCCTGGAGGGCGCGCGTTCGTAGGGGCCGATCATCCGGTACGGGAGAGGGGAAACGATGGTGGACATGGATTCCGGCGGGACGCCGGCACCCGGCCTGCGACGCCGGTCGGGGCGGGAGGCCGCGCGATGATCCCGTACTACCGCGGGCACCTGCTGGCCGAGCTGCGCCGGTTCCCCGGCTGGGTCGAGCCGCAAGGAACCGGCCTGACCGACGAGACGGTCGTCTACGTACGCCAGGACCTGTCCGTCGTGCTGCACCCGGTGCAGGACGACGAGGGCGTGCTGTGGGACGCGGACACCCCGCGGTGGCGGACGTTCTGCGAGTCCGAGCTCCGCTTCGAGGTGCCCGCCGAGTTGCGGGCCGACGCGGGCTGACGGCACGGCGTGGACCGGCAGAGGGGAGCGACCGTGCGTGAGCTGACCCAGCGGATCCAGAGCCTCACGCCCGAGCAACGTGGTGCGTTGACCGAGCGGCTGCGCGACCGGGGGATGGTCGGCCCGCTGGCCCTGTACGGCGGAGCCGCCGAGGGCGACGCCCCGGTGTCGTCGGCGCAGCGCCGCATCCTCTTCCTGCACCGGCTGCGGCCGGAGAGCGCGTTCTACACCAGTGTCAACCCGTTCCACCTGGCCGGACCGCTGCGGGTCGGTGTGCTGCGGCGCTGCCTGCGCGAGATCGTGTCCCGGCACGAGATCCTGCGGACGACCTTTCCCGTCGTGGACGGGGTGGCCTGCCAGCGGGTCCGGCCGACCCTCGTACCGGCGCTGCCCGTGATCGACCTGCGGGGCCTGAAGCCGGACGTCGCGCGCCGGGAGAGCGACCGGCTCGCGTCGATCGAGCGGCGCCGTCCGTTCGACCTGGGCGTCGACCCCCCGGTGCGGACCAGCCTCGTCCTCCTCGCGGAGCACGAGTCGGTCCTGCTCGTCACGTTCCACCACGTCGCGGTCGACGGCTGGTCGCTCAGCGTGCTCGGGCGTGAGCTGGACGAGCTCTACCGCGCCTTCGCCGCCGGGCGGCCCAGCCCGCTGAGCCCGCTCACGGTGCAGTACGCCGGGTACAGCCGGTGGCAGGCGGACTGGGAGAACGGCGCGGAGGCGCGCAAGCAGCTCGCCTTCTGGCAGGCCCAGCTCAGCGGCGCGCCCGAGGCCCTGACGCTGTACACCGACCGGCCACGCCCCGCCGCGCAGAGCCATCGCGGCGCGACCCACCGGTTCGCGCTCGGCGCCGACCTCACGCGGGCGGTGGGCGAGCTGAGCCGCCGCCGCGGTGGCACCGCGCACATGACCCTGCTGGCCGCCCTCGGTGCCGTCCTGCACCGGTGGAGCGGCCAGGACGACATCGTCATCGGTGGCGCGGTGGCGAACCGCCGGCACCCGGAACTGCACGACCTGATCGGCTTCTTCGCCAACTCCGTCCTGTTCCGGATCCGCCCGCGTGGCGGGCAGACCTTCGACGAACTCCTGCGCCACGTACGCGACACCTGCCTGGCGGCGTACGCCCACCAGGACGTCTCCGTCGACCTCATCGCCCAGCGGCTGTTCCCGGAGCGTGACCTCGGCCGTAACCCGCTCTACCAGGTCAACTTCACGCTGCACAACACGCCGCCGCTGGCCGCGTCGCTCTCCGACCTCACGGTGACGCTGCTGGAGACGGGCACCGAGTCGGCCCGCTTCGACCTGGACGTCAACGTCTGGGAGTCCGACCAGGGGCTGGAATGCCTGATCGACTACTCCACCGACCTGTTCGACGAAGACACCGTCGCCCGGCTGGCCACCTCGTTCCGCGAGCTGTTGGCGGCGGCCACCGCCGATCCGGGTCGGCGCCTGGCCGAGTTGCCGGTCATGTCGGGGGAGGAGCTGCACCGGATCCTGTCCGAGTGGAACGACACCGCCGCGCCGGGCGTCGACGCGCCGCTGCACGAGCTGGTCGATCGGCAGGCCGAACGGAGCCCGGACGCGCCCGCGGTGCGCTGCGCCGGGACCGTGCTCACCTACCGCGAGCTGGTGCGGTGGGCGAACCGGCTCGCCCACCACCTCTGGGACGCCGGCGCCCGGCCCGGCGGCACGGTGGCGGTGCTGCTGTCGCACGCGCCGGACACGGTGGCCGTGCTGCTGGCAATCATGAAGACCGGCGCGGCATACCTCCCGCTCGATCCGCGGCAGCCGCCACTGCGCACCGGCGCCATGCTCGCCGACAGCGGCAGCGCCCTGCTCGTCGTGCCCGACGGAGTGCCGGAGGGTGTGGACCGCCGCGCCCTGCGGGTGGTGAGCCTGGACGCCGAACGCGCGTCGATCGCGGCGCGGCCGGCGGAGCCCCTCCCCGTACCGGTGTCGGCCGACCACCTGCTCTACCTGATGTACACCTCCGGCTCGACCGGCCGACCCAAGGCCGCCCTGCTCACCCACCGCAACGTGGTGAACTACCTGCGGTGGGCCGCCCGCTATTACACCGTCTCAGCGGGAACCGGGGTGGCGGTGCACTCGCCGCTGGCCTTCGACCTGGCGGTGACCAGCCTGTTCGCGCCGCTGCTCGCCGGCCAGCAGCTGCTCCTCGCCGCCGCCGAGCGCGACGTGCCCGGAGCGGAACTGCGGGCCCTGCTCGACGAGGCCGACGATCTGAGCTTCGTCAAGCTGACCCCGTCCCACCTACGTCTTTTGGTCGAGTCCGCAGGGGACGACGCACCGGCCCTGCCGTGCCGGACGGTCATCCTCGGCGGGGAGGGGCTGCGCGGGGAGACGGTGGCCGGGCTGCGTCGCGGTCGGCCCGGGATCCGGCTGGTCAACGAGTACGGGCCGACCGAGACGGCCGTGGCCTGCACCGCGTACGACGGTGACCAGGTCACGCCGTACGGCCGGGTGCCGATCGGCACGCCGATCGGCAACGCGCGCGTCTACGTTCTGGACGCCGCCCTGCGCCCCACCCCGATCGGCGTGCCCGGCGAGCTGTACGTCGGTGGTGCCGGGGTCGGTCTGGGCTACTGGCGCCGGGGCGCGCTCACCGCGGCGGCCTTCGTACCCGACCCGTTCGGCCCCGAGCCGGGCGGCCGGCTCTACCGCACCGGCGACGTCGTGCGGTACCTGCCCGACGGCTGTCTCGAATATCTGGGCCGCCGCGACGAGCAGGTCAAGGTGCGCGGCCACCGGATCGAGTGCGGGGAGATCGAGGCCGTCCTGGACAGTCATCCGGCGGTGCGGTCCAGCGCCGCGGAACTGGTCCGCCGCGACACCGGTGACGAGCAGATCGTGGCCTTCGTCTGCCTGGAGGGCCAGCGGACGCGGGACGGCGGGTGGGACCGTGACCGCGTCCGGGAGTGGCGGGAACTCTACGAGGACACCTACCGCGACCTCGACGGCGACCAGGACCCCTTCTTCAACCTCGCCGGCTGGCTGAGCAGCTACTCCGGGCGGCCCCTCGACCCCGCCGACATGCGGGCATGGCTGGACGACGCCGCCGGGCGGATCCGAGGGCTGCGCCCGTCTCGGGTGCTCGAGATCGGCTGTGGCACCGGCATGATCCTCGGCCGGGTGGCCCCGACGTGCGAGTCCTACCAGGCGACGGACAACTCGCCCGCCGCCGTGGAATACGTCCGGCGTGCCCTGCGCGACGTGGGCGGCGCGTGGTCCGACCGGGTCGAGACCCGGGCCGCGCCGGCCCACGAGAGTCTTCGGGCCGACGCGGCGGGCGCACCGCCGGACACCGTCGTCATGAACTCGGTGGTGCAGTACTTTCCGTCCGTCGGGTACCTGCTGCGGGTGCTGCGCCAGGCCGTCGACGTGCTGCCCGACGGCGGCCACGTCTTCCTCGGTGACCTGCGCAGCCTGCCGTTGTCGGAGCTGTTCCACACGTCGGTGGAGGTGCACAGGGCCCCGGTCGGGCTGCGCCTGGGCGAGCTGCGCCAGCGGGTCCGGCGCGCCGTCGCCCACGAGCCGGAGCTGTGCCTGGATCCCGCCCTGTTCCGGGAGATCGGCGCGCGGTGGCCGAGGATCGCGCGGGTCCGGGTGCTGCCCAAGCGCGGCCGTCAGGACAACGAACTGGTCACCTTCCGCTACGACGTCATTCTGACCGTCGGTACGCCCGTCGCCGCCGAGGAACCCCCGACCCACGACTGGGGACCCGATCGCCGTACCCCCGCCGACCTGCTCCGCCTGCTCGACGCCGAGCGGCTCGACGCCGTGCGCCTGGCCGCCGTCCCGAACGCGCGCCTGTCCTGGGCCCGCCGCCTCAAGCGGTCGATGGACGAGCGGGATCCCGCCTCCTCCGCCGGTGAACTCGTGGCCTACGCCACCGGCCTGCCGGCGGAGGGGACCGCCCCGGAGGACTGGTGGGAGCTGGCCGGCGACGGGTCCGTCGACGTCGAGCTGAGCTGGGCGGCCGGACACGCCGAGGGCGCGTACGACGTCGTCCTGCGCCGCCGCGAGCCGGTCGGGGCGCCCGGCCGGCCCGTCCACCGCCCGCCGGAGGAGCCCTGGGACGCCCGGCCGTACGCCAACGATCCGCTCTGGAGCCGGGCCTGCGCGGCGGCGATCCCGGAACTCGCCGGGTACGCGCGCGAGCGGCTGCCCGAACCCGCGCTGCCGGCGCGCTACCTGCCCGTCGCCGAGCTGCCGCTCAACTCGAACGGGAAGGTCGACCGCGCCCAGCTGCGCCGCATGGCGACGAACCCGGCGGTGCTGGAGAACGTCTGGGCGGCCCCCGCGCGACCGCTGACCGGAACCGAGCGGGTCGTCGCCGACATCTGGCGCGCGCTGCTGGGCTGCGACGACGTCGGGCCGGAGGACGACTTCTTCGGGCTCGGCGGCCACTCCCTGCTCACCCTGCAGGTGGTGTTCAAGCTGCGCGGGCTGCTCGGCGTGGACGTGCCGGTACGGGCGCCGTTCGACCACCGGACCCTGGCCGACCTGGCGAGCTACCTCGACGGCCTGTCCGCCGCCGGGGACGACCTCCCGGCGTTGGTGCCGGTCGATCGGCGCGACCCGCTGCCCGCGTCCTTCGCCCAGGAGCGCCTCTGGTTCATGGCGCAGCTGCGTCCCGGCGACCACCAGTACAACGTCCCGGTGTTCGACCGGATCGCGGGCCCGCTGGACGTCCGGGCCCTCGCCGGGACCGTGGACGCGGTGGTCGCCCGGCACGAGGTGCTCCGTACCGTCATCGTGGCCGACGACGACGGCGTGCCCCGGCAGCGGATCCTGCCCGCCGCGCCGGTGCCGATGCCGCTGGTCGACCTGACCGCGCTGCCGGCCGGGCACCGCGAGGCCGAGCTGCGGCGGCTGGTCGACCGGGAGTACCACCGTCCCTTCGACCTCGAGACCGGCCCGGTGCTGCGGGCACAGGTGGTCCGGCTCGACGACGAGGACCACGCGTGGCTGCTGTCGATGCACCACATCGTCCACGACGGCTGGTCCTTCGGGCTGCTCACGGCCGAGCTGGCGCAGACCTACGCCGGCCTGGTGGCGGGGCGCCCACCCGATCCGACGCCGCCGACCCCGCAGTACGCCGACTACGCCGTCTGGCAGCGGAGGTCGTACGGCGACGGGCACCTCGCCGCCCAGCTGGACTTCTGGACCCGGCGGCTCACCGGCGTCCGCGAGCTGTTCCCGCGCCCGGCGCAGCGACCGGATCCACCCGATGCGCGGCCCGCCGGGCGCAGCGTGCCGGTCCGGCTGTCGCCGTCGGTCAGCCGCGGCGTGCGGAGCCTCGGTCAGGCGACCGGTACCACGCCGTTCATGGTGCTGCTGGCCGCGCTGGCGGCGACCCTGCGCGACCTCACCGGTCAGGACGACGTCGCGGTCGGCACGGACGTGGCCAACCGGTCGATGCCGGAGACCGAGGCCATGCTCGGCTTCTTCGTCAACCAGATCGTGCTGCGGATGGACACCGGGGGCGACCCCACCTGGCGGCAGCTGCTCGACCGGGCCCGCACCACCGTGCTGGACGGACTGCGTCACCACCAGGTGCCGTTCGAACGGGTCGTGCAGGCGCTGAGGCCGCGCCGGTCCGGCCGGCGCACCCCCCTCTTCCAGGTGAAGCTGGTGTTGAACAACACGCCGCGCCGGCCGTCGACGCTGCCCGGCCTCGACGTCACCGAGGTGCCGGTCGCCTCCGACGCCGTGCGTTTCGACCTCGCGCTCGTCCTGCAGGACGAGCCCGGTGCGATGACGGGATTCCTGGAGTACGACACGACGCTCTTCGACGGGCCGACCGTCGACCGGGTGATCGCCGACTTCACCGCGGCGCTGGACGCGATGATCCTCGACCTGGGCGGACCGGCCCGGACCGTACGGCGGCGGGCTGAGCGGCCGTGACACCCGAATCCACCGACCGGGGGCTCGCGGAGCCCGATCTCACCGACCCGGCGACCCACCGCCGGACCGACCACCTGGCGCTCTGGCGGGCGGTCCGCCGCCACCGCCCGATCGCCAGACTCGACTCCCCCGGGTACGGCCCGTTCTGGTCGGTGACCACCCACGACCTGGCCTGCCAGGTGCTGGAGGATCCCGTCCGGTTCACCTCGACGGGCGGGATGCGACTGGGCGCGGACGAGGCCGCGGTGGCGGCCGCGGCCGGCCGGATGCTCGTCGTCGCCGACGGCGCGGAGCACGCCCGGCTGCGCGCGGCGCACGCGCCCTGGTTCCGGTCGAACGAGGTGGCGGCGATGCGGGAGGCGCTGCGCCGGCGGCTCGAGACCGAGCTGGAGCCGATGGTGACGGGCGAACCGGTGGAGATCGTGCAGCGCCTCGCCAGCGCGGTGCCCATCTGGGTGGTGGGGCGGATGCTCGGCACCGACGACGCGGACACCGCCCGGCTGGCCGCCCTCGTCCGCTCGGCCTTCGCCGAGGAGACCGACCCGGCGGAGCGCACCTCGCGCCGCGCCGCCAGCGCACACGTCTTCGGCTACTTCGCCGACCTGCTGGAGAGCCGGCGGGCGGATCCGCGCGCGGACGTGGTCAGCGCGCTGGCGCACGAACCGGACCCGGAGCGGCGGCTCACCGACGAGGAGATCCTGCTCAGCTGCGACGGTCTGGTCAACGGCGGGCTGGGCACGTCCCGGCACGCCGTCTCCGGCGCCCTGCTGGCCTTCGCCCGGCATCCCGACCAGTGGCTGCGGCTGCGGCGGGACGCCTCGCTCCTCCCGTCGGCCGTCGAGGAGGTGCTCCGCTGGGCGTCACCACCGATGCACCTCATGCGCACGGCGACGCGCGAGGTGGAACTGGGTGGTGCCCGCATCGGCGCCGGCGACCGCGTCGTGCTGTGGATCCCGTCCTGCAACCGCGACGAGTCGGTCTTCGCCGAACCGGACGCCTTCCGGATCGACCGGCGGCCGAACCGGCACCTCAGCCTCGGCGCGGGACCGCACTACTGCGTCGGGGCGTCGGTCGGCCGGATGGAGGTGCGCGTGCTGTTGCAGGTGCTGCTCGCCAAGGTGGACCGGATCGAGCTGCGCGGGGAGCCGGTGCGCAGCGCCTCGACGTTCCTGCACGGCATCGACCGGCTCGAGGTCGTTCTCCTGCCCATCCATCGTGCTGACAGGGAGGTGACGGTGTGACCGCCGCGAGGAGTGTGCCGCGCGACAGCGTGGAACTGGAGGTGACGCGGATCTACGAGGATCTGCTCGGCGTGGACGGCGTCGACGTCCACGCCGACTTCTTCACGCTCGGCGGGCACTCGCTGCTGGCCGTCCAGTTGCTCGCCCGGATCAAGAAGACGTTCGGGACGGTGGTTCCGGTCTCCGTGCTCTTCGAGCACGCCGACGAGGAGGCCGCCAGCGTCTCGGTGCTCAGCGGCCTGGTCCGGCGCGGCCTCGGCGGCCGGCAGCCGGACTCCCCGGCGGGCCCGGTGACGCTGCGGCGCGGCGGTGGCGGCGACCCGGTGTTCTGCGTGCATCCGGCCGGAGGCGACCTCATCGCCTTCCGCGAGCTGGTGCGGCTGCTGCCGTCCGAGCGGCCCGTCTACGGGCTGCCGGCGCCGCCGGCGGAGACCGATCCGTACGAGCCGGAGCTGTCCGACATCGCCGAACACCATCTCGCCCGGCTCACCGAGGCGCAGCCGGCCGGGCCGTACTCGCTGATCGGCTGGTCCATGGGCGGGGTGCTCGCGGCCGAGATGGCCGGGCGGCTGCGCGCGGCCGGCGCGCGCGTCGACCTGTTGGCGCTGCTGGACAGCTACCCGGCCGAGGAGACCGACGCGCCGGGCGAAACCGAGATCCTGGCGGCCTTCGCCACCCACCTGGGCGGCGTCATGGGGCGTCCCTTCGCCGTGCCGGCCGACGACCTGCGAGCGCTCTCCTTCGACGACGGCCTCGCCCGGGTCCTCGCCGCGGCCCGCGCCGCGGGCGCCCTGCCGCCCGGCACCGACCTCACCGAACTGCTGACCTGGCTGACGCTCTTCCGCGCGCACGACCGGGCCCGGCGCCGCCACCGCGCCGTCCGGCCGGTGGAGGAACTCCTGTTGGTCCTCGCGTCGGACGCCGACCCGCTGAGACGGGACCGGGCCGCCGACAGCTGGCAGCGGATCACCGAGCGTCCGGTGCGGCGGCACCTCGTCCCGGGCGACCACTACTCGATGCTGACCGAACCGCACGTCAGGGAGCTGGCCACGATCCTCACCGACGCCCTGCGGGCACCTGGGGGGCGGTCATGAGCGTCCTGCGTCTGTTCGACGACCGCTGCCGGGCCGCGCCGGACGCCCCCGCCGTGGAGTACCACGGCGAGACCCTCACCTACGCGGCGCTGGACGCGGCGGCGTCCCGGCTCGCGCGGCGGCTGCTGCGCCTCGGCGTGACCGGCCGGATCGTCGGCGTCTCCGTCGACCGTTCCGTCAATCTGCCCGTCGCCGTGCTGGCCGCTCTGCGGGCCGGCGCGGCGTACCTGCCGCTGGACCCGGCCTACCCGCCGGCACGCCTCGCGTTCATGCTGCGCGACAGTGACGTACGGGTGCTGCTGACCCAGCCCGACATCGCCGAGCGCCTGCCGTCGCGGGTTGGCGTGCGCACGGTGTGGTTGGACGAGGAGCCGTCGGACGGTGCGCCGCCCGGGCAGCCGTGGCCCGCGGTCACCGACGAAGAGCTGGCGTACGTGATGTACACCTCCGGCTCCACCGGCGTCCCCAAGGGCGTGGCGATGCCGCACGGCCCGCTGACCAACCTCATCGAGTGGCAGCGCGGGGCGTCGGGCTGTGCGGAGGGCGCCCGCACGTTGCAGTTCTCCGCGTTCAGCTTCGACGCGTCCTTCCAGGAGATGTTCAGCACCTGGGCCGCCGGTGGCTGCCTGGTGCTGGTGGACGAGGACGTGCGGCGTGACCCGCACCGCCTGCTGCGGTTCGTCGACGATAACCGGATCAACCGGATCTTCATGCCGTTCGTCGCGCTCCAGGCGCTGGCGGGCGCGGCCGCCGGGCAGCAACGATTCCCCCAGGCGGTCCGGGAGGTCATCACCGCCGGGGAACAGCTGTACGTCACGCCGGCGCTGCGGCGCTTCTTCGCGGCACTGCCGGCGGCCACCCTGGTGAACCAGTACGGTCCCTCGGAGACGCACATCGTGACGTCGATCCAGCTCGGGCGCGACCCGGGCGAGTGGCCCGAGCTGCCGTCGATCGGCGCCGCGATCGACGGCGCCGGCATCGTGGTGCTAGACGACCGCGGGCTGCCCCTGCCGGTCGGCGCGACGGGGGAGATCGCCATCGGCGGGCGGGTGCTGGCCCGTGGCTATCTGCACCGTCCGGCGTTGACGGCGGAACGCTTCGTGCCCGATCCGCACGGCGCCGCCAGCGGGCGGCTCTACCTGACCGGGGACCGCGGGCGCCTCGACGTGGACGGCGCCGTCACGTTCCTCGGCCGCGACGACGGCCAGGTGAAGATCCGCGGCCATCGGGTCGAGCTGGGTGAGGTGGAGGTCGCGGTGAAGGCCGTGCCCGGCCTCGCCGACGCCGTGGTGGTCGCGCACGGCCGGCCGGGCGCCGAGCGCAGGCTGGTCGCCTACGCCGTCGCCGGTCCGGGCGGGTGGCCCGCCGACGTTCACGGGCAGCTGACGTCGGCGTTGCCGGCGCACATGGTGCCGGTGGCGGTCGTGCCGGTCGACGGGTTTCCGACGACGCCGAGCGGCAAGGTCGACCGGGCCGCGCTGGCCGCCCGCGAGGTGGTGCTCAGCGGCACCGGTGCGGCGACGGCCGAGGGGTCGGTCGAGGACGCGGTCCGCCGTCTGTGGGAGGACGTCCTCGACGCCGTCGACGTGGGCCCGGACGACAACTTCTTCCAGCTGGGTGGTACGTCCCTGCTCGCGGCGGTGCTCACCAACCGGCTCAACGAGGAGTTCGGCATCCAGGCGGAGCTGGAGACCTTCCTGCGGCACCCGACCGTGGCGAAGCTGAGCGCCTGGATCGGGGCGCAGCCGGTGGCGCCCGCGGCCGGCGGGAGTGACCGGTGAAGCCGCTCTGGACGGCCCCGATGGCCATGCCGGTGCGCACGCTCGCGTGGCGGCGCGACGACGTGCTGGAGGTGTCCTACCCCGGTGGACGTGCCCTCCTCGGCACCGACGGCTCGCCGGCCACCGCCGGGTCGTCCGGTGCCCCGCCCGCCGGGGACCCGGCGTGGTGCGAGCTGGTCGCCGACGGCGCGCGACTCACCCTGCTGCTGGACGGCACGCCGCTCTGTGCCGCCACCCTCGACGGCCCGATCACCGCCGTCACCGCGGGCGCCGACGGCACGAAGGTCTTCGCCGGCACCGCGACCGGCACCGTGCACGCGCTGCGGCCGTCGCTGACGGCCGCCCAGGCCGCGACTCTCCTGGACGCGGAGCGTCGGCTGCTCGGCACGGTCGACGCGGGCACCCTCGACCGCGCCGCCCGGCTCTACGCCGCCACCGCCGGCCCGTCCTTCGCCGTGCACCGGATACGCCAGCTGCAACGCGTCGGCGCGGCCGGCGCCGGAGAGGGCGACGCCGCGGTCGTGGCGGTGGCCCGGGCGGCCGGGGCGGCCCTGCACGGCCACTCGTCCGCCGCGTACGAGGTGGGCCGCGCGCTGCGCGACCGGGGCGAGCCGGGCGAGGCGGTCGCCTACTTCCAGGCGGCCACCGCGTCCGCGCGGCTCAGGGCCTCCGCGTGGTACGCCGCCGCGCAGTGCTTCCAGCGGGTCGGTGCCCCGGCCGCGGCGGCGATCGCGTTCCAGCAGGCGTCGCTCGGCGGTCCCGGCGAGGAGGAGCTCCGAGAGCTCTACCACCGGGCCCGGCGCCTTCAGGAGCAGGGCCGCCCCGGCGAGGCGGCCGACTGCTTCGAGGTCCTGCTGGCCTGGGACGTCAGCTACCTCGACGCCCAGGCGCGGCACGCCGCCTGCCGCGCGGCGCCCGCCCCGGCCGAGGCACCCGGGTCGGCCCGGCGTACGCCGGGAACGGCGGCGCTGGTCGGGGAACTCGCCGACCGTGGGTTGCTCGACGCCGACGCGACCCGGCTGGACGCCTACGACGCCACGTTCTACCTCCAGTTCGAGAACACCGGGGTGACGGACACCGCGAAGAAGCAGCTCGAGTCGGTCGAGCTGCTGCACGCCCTCGGTCCCGTCGACCGCTACCGCACGTCGCTCGACGTGGGCAGCGGCACCATGCGCTACCCCCAGGTGCTCGGCCGCTACGGCGTCCGTTCGTTCGGCGTCGACCTGAGCGACGCCGGCGTACGGGCCTGTGTCGACGGGCGGTGGCAGCGGCGGTTCGCGGTCGCCGACGGGACCTTCCTGCCGTTCCGGACCGGATCCTTCGACCTGGTCAGCTGCATGATGGGCACCATCAACCACCTCTCGGCCGCGCAGCGCGGGCGGTTCTTCGCCGAGGCCCGGCGAACCCTGCGCCCCGGGGGCCGGCTGGTGGTGAGCGCGTGGAACCCCGACTGCCGGTTCCAGACGTTCCTGTCCTTCTACTCACCCCGGGAGGCGGCCGACCTGCGCGGGCGGCTCACGCCGCCGGGGACCCTGGCGGGGGAGTGCGCCCGGTCGGGGTTCCGCGACGTCACGACCAAGAGCTTCTGCACGTTCCCGGACTGGCTGATCGCCGGCTCCACTGTCTCCGGCACGGGCGCGGCGCACCTCTCCCGGCTGGTCGACCTGGACGCGGAGCGCACCGGCAGGGACCCCGCGGCACCGAGTCAGATGTTCATGCTCTGCGCGCGCCGGTAGCGCGGCGTCGCGTCGGAGGACCTACGAAGGGACGCACGATGCGGCTCGACTGTCTGATCATCGGCTACAACGACACGCCCTTCTCGCGTCACCTGGACCTGGTGGGCCGCAAGGGCGGCCAGGCCATCGAGTACCGGACCGCCCGCCACGACCACGTGCGCTTCGACGGCCAGCGGCTGCCGTACATGGACCTGCTGTCGGAACTGGACCGTCGCCGCTCCGGCGCGGGCGCCGGCCACGTCGGGTACCACATCGGCGAGGTCCCGAACCTCGCCGCCGTGTACCTGACCAGCCACCTGCGCCGGCACGGGTACGAGGCGGACTTCGTCTCGGCGTTCCGCCCGGAGCAGGACCGGCTGGCGGCCCTGCTGACCGGCCGAGACCCCGTGCTCACCGTCATCACCACCACGTTCTACGTCTCGCCGGGGCCGGTGATCGAGCTGGTCGAGTTCGTCCGGGAGCGCAACCCGGAGACGATGGTGGTGGTCGGCGGGCCGCTGGTCGCCAACCTGATCGTGGACGCCGACGCGGCCACGCTGCCCTGGGTGCTGGCCGAGATCGGCGCCGACGTGTACGTGCACGACGGGCAGGGCGAGGACACGCTGCGTCGGCTGGCCGCCGCCGTCCGCGAAGGACGACCGCTCGAGGACGTGCCGAACCTGCTGTGGGTGCGTGACGGGGAGACGGTGGTGAGCACCCGCCGGGTGCCGGAGAACAACTCACTCGACGAGTGCGCCATCGAGTGGGGTCGGTTCGACGGCGGCGACCTGGGACCCGTGCTCCAGACCCGGACGGCGCGCAGCTGCGCGTTCAAGTGCGGCTTCTGCGACTACCCGATCCGGGCGGGCGCGCTGTCGCTGGCCTCGCTGCCCACGATCGAACGGGAACTCGACGCCATGGCCGAACTGGGCGCGACGGACGTCGTCTTCGTCGACGACACCTTCAACGTGCCGCTTCCGCGCTTCGTCGAGATCTGCCAGCTCATGATCCGCAAGGGGTACGGGTTCCGCTGGTACTCGTACTTCCGGTGCGGCAACGTACGGGGCAGCGACATGTTCGACCTGATGGCGCGCAGCGGGTGCGCCGGCGTCTTCCTCGGCATCGAGTCGGGCGACGACACGGTCCTGAAGGCGATGAGCAAGTCGGCCAGCGTCGACCGGTACCGCAACGGCATCGAGCGGCTCAACGAGCGCGGCATCATGTCGTTCGCCTCGTTCATCGCCGGCTTTCCCGGCGAGACGGAGCGGACGGTGCAGAACACGATCGACTTCGTCAACGACGTGGCGCCGACGTTCTTCCGGATCGAGCCGTGGTGGTACAACCACCGGGCCCCGATCCACCAGCAGGCGGCGAAGTACGCGCTGACCGGCAGGGACTTCCGCTGGCGGCACGCGACGATGGACTCGGCGGGCGCGTGCGACGCCGTGGACCGCGTCTTCGCGGAGGTGACGGAGTCGCTGTGGATGCCGATGTGGAACTTCGACTTCTGGGCGTTGCCCTACCTGCTCGGCCGCGGGTTCAGCCAGGAGCAGGTCGTCGAGCTGCACCGGCTGGGCCGTGACCTCATGGTCCTCAACGACGGTGAGGACACCGGCACCCGGGAGCGCCGCCGGGCCGCGGAGCGGGCCCTGGTCGACTGGTACGCGGGCGTGGACTCGCGGCCCTCACGGTACGGCTCCGCCGCCGTGTCGCCGACGCCGCGCTAGCGGGTGGCGCCGTCCAGCGTCTCGCCGAGGCTCCGGGCGACGAGGATCTGGGTGTACCGCAGCTCGATGCCGATCGCCCGGCACCGGGCGGCCAGCTTCATCGCGGCGATCGAGTCGCCGCCCAGGGCGAGGAAGTCGTCGTCCGCCGACAAGTCGCTCAGCCCCAGCACGTCCCGTACGCACCGCAGGAACCGCTCCTCCCGGCTCTCCGGGCGCGGGTCGGACGGCTCGGCCACCGGCCGCGGCGCGGGGGCGACCGCCAGCGCGGCCAGGGCGGCCCGGTCGAGCTTGCGGTTGGCGGAGAGCGGCAGCGCGTCCAGTACGACGAACCGGTGCGGCAGCATGTAGTTCGGCAGCCTCCGGGCCAGGGCGGCGCGCAGCGCGGCCGGATCGGGATGCCCGTCCCGTTCGGGTACGACGAATGCGACCAGGGCGTCGCCGGGGGAGGCGACCTTCACGACGGCGGCGGCGCGTACCTCGTCGGACGCCCGCAGGCAGGCCTCGACCTCGCCCAGCTCCACGCGGTGGCCACGGATCTTGACCTGGTCGTCGGCCCGCCCCACCACCACGAGCCGCCGCCGGTCGTCCAGGCGCACCAGGTCGCCGGTCCGGTACGCCCGGGTACCGTCCGGCAGCGTGACGAAGCTCCGCTCGGTGAGCGCGGGGAGGTTCAGGTACCCGCGGGCCAGGCCGAGCCCGCCGATCAGCAGCTCGCCGGTGTCGTCCGCGGTCTCCTCCGGCTCCCGGGGACGCACCGTGAGCCGGGTGTTCGGGATCGGGCCGCCGACCGGCACGGGATCATGGGCGGCGTAGTCGTCCAGATGGAACCCGGCGGATTCGTCGAGTCGCAGGAAGCAGCGCCCGATCACCGTCTCGGTCGGTCCGTAGTGGTTGTAGACGACCGATCCGGGAAAGAGGCGCCGCAGGGTCGACACCTGGTGCGCCCGGAGGATCTCGCCGCCCACGACGACGTACCGCGGCCCGGGTGGTGGCGTCCGCCCGCCCGTCGCGGCGTCCAGCAGCTCGGCGTGCGACGGGGTCACCCGGACGAGGTCCAGCCGCGAGTCCTGGAGCAGTCGGGCGAGGGCCTCGTGGTCGGCGTCCGGCGGCGCCAGCGCGAGGCTCCCGCCGGTGACCAACGGCAGGTAGATGTTGGTGGCGGAGAAGTCGAAGGCGATCGAGGTGTGCAGCAGACTGTGCACCGGGCGGCCCGGCGAGAACTCGGCCGTCAGCCATCGCACGTAGTTCGCCAGCCCTTGGCGCTCCACCATGACGCCCTTCGGCCGCCCGGTGGAGCCGGAGGTGTACATCACGTACGCCAGGTCCCGTGGGCCGGCCCCGGCCGGGGCCCCGAGCCTCGTCCCGTCCCCGTCCCCGTCCCCGTCCTCGTGCAGGGAGACCAGGTCGTACGAGCCGCCGGTCATCGGGCCGTGCCGCCCCGGTCGGGTCAGCACGATCGACGCGGCGGCGTCGTCGACCATGAAGCGCAGGCGGTCGTCGGGCAGCGCCGGGTCGAGGGGCAGGTAGGCGCCGCCGGACTTCAGCACGGCGAGCAGGCCGACGATCAGCTCGGGCGACCGGTCGGCGTGCAGGCCGACGATCCGTCCCGGGCCGACGCCGAGGTCCCGAAGCCGCCGGGCGAGCCCGTCGGCGCGCCGGTCGAGCTGCCGGTACGTCAGGTGGGCGTCGCCCATGGTCACCGCGACGGCGTCCGGCGTACCCGCGGCACACCGCTCGATCAGCCCGACCACGTCCGGGATGGCGGCGGCACCTGCCGTCGTCGCGCTGGTCGGCGCGGACCCGGTGCGGGACGTCGGCGCCCCGGTCGTCTCGGTCATCTCGACTCGCGCTCCAGGTCGGCCAACATGTCGGCCAGCTCGCCGTCGGTCCCCGCGACGGCCGGCCGCGCGGTCAGTTCGGCCGCGAGCCCGGCGACCGTCGGGTACAGGAAGAAGTCGGCCAGGCTGAGCGGCGCCCCGAGACGCTCCTGGATGAGGGTCACGACGACGGTCGCCAGCAGGGAGTGCCCGCCCAGCACGAAGAAGTTGTCGTGCCGGCCGATGTCGGGGCGGGCGAGTACCTCGCTCCAGATCGCGGCGATCGCGGCCTCGGTCGCGTCCGTGGGGCCGGTGCCCGCGACCGGTGTTTCGACCCCCTCGGCGGGGTGGTCGGGCAGGTACGCCGGCGCCAGGGTCCCGTCCGGGCGCCGCCGGACCAGCCGCCCGGTGCGAATCCGCCGGCCTCCGGCGACAACCCACAGCGCGCCGGGCATACCCACCGGCGTCGGCAGCCCGTGCACGTCGACGACCTCGCCGCGCACGTCGTCTCCCGCGTCGGGTCCGGCGAGCGCGGCGACGTCGAGCACCTGGTCCAGCGCGGCCCGTGGCACCGGAGCCGGTGCCGCGCCGGCCGTACGGTCACCGCCGGGTGCCAGCTCGCGGACCTTCCGGTCCGGGTCCCTGGCGAGGTCGGCGAGGATGGCCAGCCAGCAGTCGGCGAGCGCCACGACGGACGAGGGTGCGAAGAGATCGGTGTCGTAGTCGATCCGCCCGGCGAGCCGCTCCCGCGTCCGGGTGACCGTGCAGACCAGGTCGTAGGTGGAGTTCTCCCGGTCGACCTCGCGCAACGTGCCGGTGACACCCGGCAGGGCCAACTCCGGGTCCGACTCCGTGATCATCTGGAACACGACCTGGAAGATCGGGTGGCGGTCCGACCGGCGTGCCTCGCCCCGCGCCGCCACCACCTGCTCGAACGGGACGTCCTGGTACTCGTACGCGTCCTGGCAGGTCTCCGAGGTGAGCCGGAGCACCTCGCGGGCGCTCCGCTCGCCGTCCACCCGGACCCGGAGGGCGAGCATGTTGACGAAGGCGCCGATCAGCGACTCGACCTCCGGCCGGTCGCGTCCCGAGGCCGTTCCGCCCACGACGATGTCCCGCTGGCCCGTGCAGCGGTGCAGGAGGATCGCGAATCCGGCGAGCAGCGCCATGAAGACGGTGGCACCCTCCGCGCGGGCGACTTCCCCCAGACGTGCCGCGACGACGGTGTCGAGGGAGAAGCGGTGGCTGTCACCGCGGTACGCGGGCCGGGCGGGTCGGGGACGGTCCGTGGGCAGGGCCAGCTCCGTCGCGTCCCGCAACTGCTCCCGCCAGTAGGCGCTGCCGCGTTCCCAACGGCCGGCCCGCATCAGCCGGTTCTGCCAGGCGGCGTAGTCGGCGTACTGCAACTGCGGTTCGGGCAGGAGCGCCGGCTCTCCGGTCCGTTCGGCACGGTAGAGCGCCGCCAGCTCGGTGAAGAAGATGTCGACCGACCAGGCGTCGGCGATGATGTGGTGGAACGACGTCAACAGCACGTACCGGCGCGGACCGGTGTGCAGCAGGGTGAGGCGCAGCAGCGGGGCGCGCGCGAGGTCGAACACGCGTACCGCCTCCTGGTCGGTCAGCGCCTGCACCAGTCCCGCCGGCGACGGCGCGGCGTCCCCCGACAGGACGTCACGGACGTCGACGACGCGCAGCCGCGGCTCCCGCTCGGTGATCAGCTGACGCAGGCTGCCGTCGACGACGGCGAAACAGGTCCGCAGGCTCTCGTGCCGGCGCACCGTCCGCCGCAGTGCCCGGTCGAGCGCCGCGACGTCCAGCTCACCGTGCAGATCGAGGGCCCGGGTGATGTTCTGCACCGCGCCGTCCGGCACCAGTTGGTCGAGGAAGTGGATGCGGCGCTGCGCCGAGGAGGCCTCGCCCGAGACGACCGGACCGGCCCCGCTCATGACGCCGCTCCGACCGTCGGCACCGGTTCGGCCATGGCGACGGCGATCCGGCGCGGGCCCCGGAACGGCTCACGCGCGTGGGAGGTCAGCATGTTGTCGATCACGAGCACGTCGTCGCGCTCGTAGTCGAATCGGGTGCCCGCCGCGCGGTAGCAGTCGCGGACGTGGCCGATGACGTCGTCGGGGATCGCGCCTCCGTCGCCGAAGTAGCTGTTGCTGGGCAGGCCGTCCTCCCCGAACATCTCCAGCAGCCCGGAGCGGACGTCGGGCCCGAGGGTGGTGACGTGGAAGACGGCGGCGTGGTTGAACCACACCCGCTCCCCGGTCTGCGGGTGCCGGTGCACGGCATCGCGGACCGACGTCGTGCGCAGCCATTGCGGGCCGAGCCACTGCGCCTCGATGCCGTGCTCGGCGCAGTAGCGGTCGACCTGGTCACGGTCGGTGGTGTCGAACACCTTCTGCCAGGGGAGGCCCACGTCGGGGGTGAAGTTGCGCCGGACCATCCACCGGCGCCTGGCGAACTCCTCCAGCACCGTCGGGTCGAGCTCCCGCAGCACGCCGCGGGTGTCCGCCAGCGGGGTGGCGCCCCGCTCCAGGGGCGGCTGTACGCAGTGGAAGTACAGCGTCATCGGCCAGGAACTCTGGTAGGAGTTCTCGTTGTGGAAGAAGATCTCCTCGGTGGGTGGGTAGTCGGTGGAGGTGTAGATCCTCCCCTTGATCGTCGACCGGGGCGAGGAACGCTCCGTGTAGGGCAGCGGATCACCGGACAGCGCCCGCACCGCCGCCTCGAGACCGTCGACTCCGCCGACGTCGAAGGCGCGGAGCAGGACCGCGCCGTTGGTGCGTAACCTGTGCCGGATCTCGGGGCGGTCGGCCGCGATCCGGTCGGTGAGCCTCTCCCCGGGGCGGTCACTGCGGATGACGTACGGAAGGTCCACGGCCTCTCCTTCGGCGCCGGTCGGCGAGCGGGATCACGGCGTTCCGTCAGCGGGGTGACGGACGACTTCACGGGCCACCGGAACGATCTCGTCCAGCCGGGCGAGGTCCCGGTCGGCGCGCTCGTCCTCGGCGTCGATCCTCGCGGCGACCTGCGCGATCGTCGGTTGGCGGAAGAACTGCCGGAGGCCGTACTCGATGCCCCACTCGGCCCGCACGCGCGCCACGAGCTGCATGGCCAGCAGGGAGTCGCCGCCGGCGACGAAGAAGTCGTCGTGCACACCGGTCCGCCGCCCGCGGAGCACCCGCGTCCACAGCCGAGCCAGCCGCCGCTCGGTCTCGGTACGCGGCGGCGTCCCGGTGTCCGGCAGGGAGATCTCCCGGCCCGGGCGACCCGCCAGGGCGCGGCGGTCCGTCTTACCGGTCGCCGTGGTCGGCAGCGCGGGCAGCAGCACCAGGCGATCGGGAAGCATGTAGTGGGGGAGTGCCGCGCGCAGCGCGGCATGCCAGTCCCGCGTCTCGGCGGTCTCGGCGGCGGCGACGAAGGCATGCACCCGCCGGTCGGTGGGATCGCTGTCGTCCACGACCGCAACCGCGTCCCGGGCGCCCGGCAGGCGCCGCAGGGCCGCCTCGATCTCGCCCAGCTCGACCCGGTACGCGCGGATCTTGACCTGCTGGTCGGCGCGGCCGAGATACTCGATCCGCAACCCCTGCGGCGTCCGGCGGTAACGCCCCCGGTCGCCGGTCCGGTACATCCGGGCACCGGGCCGCGGGCTGAAGGGGTCGGGCAGGAAGACCGACGCCGTCCGGCCGGGGTCGCCCAGGTATCCGCGAGCCACCGTGGGGCCGCCGACGAAGATCGTGCCGGGCATCCCCGGCGGCACCGGCCGCAACGCCGGGTCCAGGAGATGGACCGTCATTCCGGGCAGCGGTTCGCCGATGAGCACGGACGTGTCCTCCGGCCGGTCGGGCGGGCAGACGAAGTAGGTGCTGTCCACGGTCGCCTCGGTGAGTCCGTAGCAGTTGACCACCTGGGTGTCCGGCCCGCCGAGCCGCCGGAGGCGGGCCAGCTCGTCCGCGGGTACGGTGTCGGAGCCCACGATGACCAGCCGGAGCCCGCCGAGTCCCTGGCCGCTGCGTTCGAGGTGCCCGGACAACGCCCGCAGGACGGTCGGTACGAAGTCCGCGACATCCACCCGTTCGTCCCGGATCAGGGCGAGCAGCCGGTCGGGCGAGAGCAGGAACTCGCGGGGGCAGACCACCAGCTTCGCCCCCGACGTGAGGGACCGGACGAGTTCCCCGAGGAAGCCGTCGAAGCAGAAGTTCGCCATCTGTAGGTGCGACCGGATCCGCCCCCGGAGCCCGAACGCGTGTTCCCACGCCAGGCAGGTGCTCAGCAGGCCGCCGTGGGTCGCCATGACACCCTTCGGCTGTCCGGTCGACCCCGAGGTGTAGATGACGTAGCTCAGCTGCCCGGCCGCCGTGGTGCGCGTCGGCCGGTCGGTCGGCAGGTGGCCGAACGCCGTGTGGTCCGGGTCGAGGGTCAGCACGTGCCGCCGGCCGTCGGCGAGGTCGCCGGCGAGCTGCTCCTGGGTGAGCAGGACGGTGACGCCCGCGTCGGCCAGGATCGCCTCCCGCCGGGCGGCCGGCATGTCGGTGTCGACCGGCACGTACGCTCCGCCGGCCTTCCAGACCGCCAGCACGGCGACGATCGTCTCGACCGAACGCTCCATCAGGATGCCCACCCGCGTCTCGGCTGCCACCCCGAGCTCGCGCAGGCGGTGCGCGAGTTGGCTCGCCCGCCGGTCCAGTTCCCCGTAGCCGAGCCGTACGCTCCCGCAGACGACCGCCTCGGCGTACGGGTCGGCGTCGGCGATCCGCTCGAAGAGATCCAGCACCGACGTCGCCGACGGCGCGACGACGGGCGCCCCGGTCGACGCGGCGGCGACCACGGACCGTTCCGTCGGGGTGAGCACGTCGATGTCCTCGATGTCCGCGTCCGGCCGCTCGCACATGCCCGCGAGCACGTTCTGCCAGTGCCCGGCCAGGCGGTCGATCGTGGCCCGGTCGTAGCTGCTGGTTCGGTACCGGGCGACGAGCTCCAGGGCGCCGTCGTCCTCCACCACGTCGAGGGTCAGGTCGAGCTTGGCCAGACCGAGCTCGACCTCCCTCAGCGCGGCCCGCAGTCCGGCGAAGCAGTGCCGCTCGCCGGTGCCGGCGACGTACTGGAACAGGATCTGGAAGAACGGGCTCTTCTCCAGGTCCCGCCCGCCGCCCAGCGCGGCGACCACGGTGTCGAAGGGAACGTCCTGGTTGTCGTACGCGGCGAGGCAGGTGTCGCGTACCCGGCGCAGGGCCTGTCGTACGGTCGGCGCGCCGGACAGGTCGGTGCGCAGCGCCAGGGTGTTCAGCAGCGGCCCCACCATGTCCTGGACGTCCGGATCGTCGCGCATCGCGATCGGCGTGCCCACCGTGATGTCGCCGCGTTGCAGGTGACGCGACAGGGTGATCTTCAAGCCGGTCAGCAGCACCATGAACAGCGTGACCCGCTCGGCGCGGGCGAGGGCCCGCAGCCGCCCGGCCAGGTCCTCGGCGATGCCGTACCGGGCGTGTCCGGCGGCGTGCCCGGCATCGGTCCTCGCCCCGCGGTCCGGCGGTACGCGGGAATCGCCGGGGATGCCGTCCAGCCGGCCGCGCCAGTAATCCAGCTGACGGTCGTGTCCGGCGCTGTTCCGCCACTTCTCCTGTCTCGCGACGACGTCCGAGAACTGCGGCCGAGAATTTGTCGGAAGGAATTCGTCATTCTCTGCGAGGGCGGCGTACAGATCGCGGAAATCGCGGAACACCACCTGCACCGACCAGCCGTCGGAGACGATGTGGTGCACGCCGAACAGCACGATGTGCCGGTCGATTTCCGTGCGGATGACCGCCGCCCGGAACAGCGGGCCACGCTGAATGTCGAATGTGCGGTGCGCGAGTCGGTCGACCAGGCCGTCGGCGGTCGTACCGCGTGCCGCGTCCGGAAGCGCGGAGAGGTCGATGAACGGTGTCGCCGCCGGTCGGTCACCCGTCGACGTGCCGACAACCGGCTGGCCGTCCTCGTCCGGGAATCGGGAACGCAGGATGCGGTGCCGGCGGACGACCCCCTGCAACGCCCGGACCGCGAGCGCGGGGTCGAGCGGGCCCGACAGGTCGATCGCCGAGTAGCTGTTGTAGACGGGGACGCCGGGCGTGATCTGGTCCAGGAACCAGAAGCGCCGCTGGCTGGCGGAGACCGCCTCCGGCCGCGACGGCACCTCCGTTCCCTCGTCCGAACGCTGCATCAATCGGCCTCGCGAGTCCTGATCGCCAACAATTCATGAGGTGGACGCTAATTGGCTGGCGGCCGCTCGGACGCCGCTACCGGTCGTGTCGCCGCTGAAATCGCGGTGCACGATCGTGAAGACCGACCCAGTACAACAAGGCCCGCCGAGTTTCGTCAAGCGCCTGCCACGGCGCCCTTGCCAAGATCTGAAAGCCGCCATCACACATTGGCGCTAATCGACCATTGGCGGGGTCGGCATCGGCTGGACGGGAGGGTTGGGGGCGGCTACCCTGACTTGTCTGCGGAGGCTCGGGGGGCGACGTGGAATCGATCCGGCTCGTGGGTGCGGACCTCGCCGTCGGCGAGCCGATTCTTCCGTTGCTGGACGCCTCCCTCGGCCGTTTCGGGGAGCGGCCCGCCGTGTCCGATCCCGGCGGCTGCCTGACCTTCGCGGCCCTGGACGCCGAGACCCGCTCACTGGCGGCGGAGCTGCGGGCGGCCGGCGTCGGCGCGGCGGAACCGGTGGTCATCCAGACCGCCGCGTCCCGGTGGGCGATCGTCGCGATGCTCGCCGTGCTGCGGGTCGGCGCGCAGTACGTGCCGGTCGACCGGTTGTTCCCCCGCCGGCGGCAGGAGGACGTCATCGTGGCGAGCGGGGCGACCTGCCGCATCACCGAGTCCGAGCATCCCGAGGCCGGACTCCGGATCACGGGCGCCGCCGCGGCGCCGTCCCGAGCGTCCCCGCGCGCCCGGCCGGCGGGGGAGTCCCCGGCGTACACGTTGTTCACCAGTGGCTCGACCGGTACGCCGAAGGGCGTGGTCGTGACCCACGAAGGCCTCGGATACTCCACCCGCGCCCGCATCCACTACTACCCGCAGGCGCCGTCGGTCTACCTGCTCTGCTCGTCGATATCCTTCGACAGCTCCGTCGCCGGCATCTACTGGTCGCTGGCGACCGGGGCGCACCTCGTCGTCCCCGGCCGCAACCCGCTCGACGCCGAGGCCATCGTGACGGCGGCGGACCGCTTCCGCGGCTCCCACCTCCTGCTGCTGCCCACCCTCTACGAGGCGGTACTGGACACGGCCGGCCCGGAGCAGCTCACGAGCCTCCGCACGGTCATCGTCGCGGGGGAGCCCTGCCCGCCGCGCCTCGTCGGCCGGCACTTCGCGCGGCTCCCCGGTGTGGCGCTCTACAACGAGTACGGACCGACCGAGGGCACCGTGTGGACGATGGTCCACCGGTGCCGTCCGGCGGACGCGGGCTCGTCCGACGTGCCGATCGGCCGGCCGATTCCCGGGACGACCGCGTACATCGACCTCGACGGCGAGCGGACCGGCTCCCGCACCGGTGAACTGCGGATCTCGGGCCCGGGCGTCGCAGCCGGGTACGCGACCGCGGCCGGCGGGCTCGCGCACTTCCCGGACGTCGAGGGGGCGCGAAGCTATCGGACCGGCGACATCGTCAGCCTGGACGCCGAGGATCTCGTCCACTTCGTGGGCCGCCGCGACACCCAACTCAAGATCGGCGGTATGCGGATCGAGCTGGCGGAGATCGAGCGGGCGATCGTACGGCGCGTCGGCGGGCGACCCGCCGCCGTCGGCGTCGCCGGCCGACGTTCGGCGGTTCCCGGTCTTGTCGCCTTCGTGGCCTGTGCCGACGCCCGCGAGAGCCTGCCCGATCTGCGCCGGCTGCTCCGCGACGACCTGCCTCGCGGCGCCCTGCCGAGCCGCTGGCAGGCGGTCGGGGAACTGCCGCGACTGCCGAACGGCAAGCTGGACCGGGCCGCGGTCGACCGGATGGCCGCCGACCTCCTGAGTCGCCCGTAGGGCCCGCTGCCCCCGTCGGCACTGCCGGAGCATCGAACGGGCCCGGCCCAGACATCCGCCCGAGGGTCTGTCCCACGCGATCCCCGCGAGCTCGTCTGTCGTCAGATCCCGAAGCCGCCGGTGCCGGCGAGGCCGGTGCCGCCCAGCCGCCGTGGCTCCTCCTTCTGCTGAAGCCGGTACTGCCAGTTCCCGGCGAACCGGTGCCACCACAGCTCGAATCCTTCGGCACCGAGCAGTTCCACGGCCTTCGCCACGGCATCGGGTTCCCACCGGAACGCGGTGATCCCCTTCTGCCGCACCATCGCCGAGATGAGCTGATCCGCGGTCGACCCACCCGAGGCGGCCGCGTGCACATGAGCGGTGTCGCCCCTGCGCACGTATCTCCAGATCGGCTTGCCGATGATTGCCGCGACGGCCCTCTCCCGCGCCGCGATCGGGGCGTACACCTCGTCGAGCAACCGCGAGGCCGCCTCCCGCGCCGGCGCGTAGGCCTCGTCGGCGGCATCGAGCGCCGCGCGGTGCCGAACCCGTGTGCGCTCGGCGGCGGCCCTGCGCCGGAACCACGGTGGATGGTCCCGGGCCGCGTGCCGGTCGCGCTCGGCGGCCTGGATCGCGGTCAGGTAGCTCTCCGCCGCGCTGCGCCACCGCGCGGCCGTCGCCGGGTCCAGGTCCACCGCCAGAAACAGCCAGTCCCGCTCGGCGGGGCGCAGGCCGAACCGGTCGGCCAGGTCGCGGTCGACGAAGTGGCGGTACCGGGAATCCTCGTCCACCCACACCACGGTAAGCACCGCGACCGGCTCGTCGTCCCACCGGACGAACGTCGTTCTGCCCTCCCGGCGGACGATCTTGTCGCCTCGTGGGAGCGTGATCCGGAATCGGTAGAGGCCGACCCGCGACGTCTCCATCGTCTCATTCTGCGGCTGCGGGCAGCCGCGGTCGAGTTCGAGGGCCGTTGCGTAGGTCGCCATCGTTGTCGGCCAGGTGGTTCCGGGTCCCGTTGATGATCGCCCGGGGACGACGCCCGACGAGGTCTCGGCTGCCGACCGGAACCCCTGTGGCTTCCGTCGGCGGACGCCCCTGGGGGTGACTCAAGGAGTCGGACGAGCACGGCGCCGACCTTGTCAACTGCTTCAGCAACCCGTCCGAACCGGTCGGCGGTGGGCCGTGCTCCTTGGCCGCCCGGACCGACCCGTCTGCGGCTTCCGCCTCCGCCAGCGGCCGGGGCCGCTTCTCCTCCGGTCCGGTCGTCCGGTGTCGCGGTCGCCCCGGCACCCTGGCCGCCAGGCGCGACGCCGGGCGGGTGGGCCGAAACACCCTCCACAGACCCGGTCAGGAGGCGTCCGGTCTCCCTGGGGGTCACCTCGAAGACCGACTTGTCGGAGTTCTTGTTGCAAGAGGTAGCTGCGGCTGCCGAAAAGGGACGTGAGCGGACCGGTTCTGGTGACCTCTCGGCGGCACGTCGTGCTCGATGGGTATGGCTGTGTCAGTTGCCCGCCGGCGGGCAACTGACGGTGTGGGCAGGCTGCGGAGGCGGTGACAACGACAGGCCTGCCGGGGACAGGTGCCTGTTGTTCTCGGGAGCCGGGGTGCGTTGCCAGATTTCGTACCGACCTCAACGATTACGTCGAGGATCGCCTGATGCGGGAGTCCCTTGACGGACCAGGTCCACCTGCGGATGGCGGGCACCGACGACCTGTCTCCGGGACTCGACGCGGCCACGAAGGACTGCGGAAACCGTCAATTCAAGTGAGACGTAATCGTGGCCGGACGTTTCGTCGATCTGCGGGGCTCAGTTGCGGGTTGTTGGTCCGGACGGTGGCGGCTGGGACTGGGGTCGGGCGGCGGGTGACCGGTCGATGGTCTGCCGGACGGGATGGCGTGTGCGTGGGCCGCCGCGGCGGTGTCGTGGCGGTCCGGGCGGAGCGCGGGGACGATCCCCGGGTGGCGGTGTTCGTGGTCGTGGCAGGTGAAGGGGTCGGCGCGGGGGCGGCGCTTCGTGGAACCGGAACGGCGAGCACCCCCTCAAGGTGGGCCGATCATCCGGATCACTCCCAGCCTGCCGCGGTGCTCGCGCTGAGGGGTTGTCTATTTTGGTGGACCCATATCGGCAGGCGGCCCCTATTGCCGAATGGGCGGCTGGTCACCATGGGTATTTGCCCGGTTGCGCTTTGCTGAAATTCACCGTCTGGGCGTGACGCACTCTCCATCTTTCGCGGTCACGCCACACAATAGGGGGTGTGATCCATGTCACACTAGGCCCAATTGGTTGAACTGATACCGTTGCCGCCGATCAACAGTGTTGGCTCAAGAAGTGTCCCGCGTCGAAACTTCCCGGGGGTCGGCGCGGGTCCTGATGCAGGGCATCCTGCGCGTCACGGGCAGCGAAAGATCGCAGTCCCGTCAATGCCGCCGCAGGAGTTTTCGGGGAGTCGGTATGCGTCGCGGCAGGCCTTCGGAACCTACGTCAGGAACGGTAGCTTTGTTGCGTGAATATCGGTGAGATCGCTGATGACATTTGAGCTGGGATACAAAAACCATGTCAGCTGAATCCGTCTATCGCTATGTTCGCGAGCGCGAGTCCGGCGCTCGTACCTATGCCGACAGCGTGGACCGCGTCATCGAGCGGGGCTCGCTCGCCCGCTTGTGGGACACCGAAGGTCAGGAGTACCTGGACTGCCTCTCGGCCGCGGGCACGTTGGCCCTGGGGCACAACCACCCCGCCGTCACCCAGGCGGTGCTTGGCTTCATCGGTTCCGGTCAGGTGCAGCAGGCGCTCGACCTGACCACGCCCGCCAAGTACCGGTTCCTTCGCCAGCTGTTCGATGTGCTGCCAGCGGACTTCAGTGCTTCCGCGAAGATCCAGTTCTGTGGGCCGTCCGGCGCGGACGCGACGGAGGCGGCGGTCAAGCTGTTCAAGACCGCCACCGGCAGGCGTACGGTCCTTGCCTTCCACGGTGCCTACCACGGCATGACGGCGGGTTCGCTCAGCCTGACCGGCAACCTGTCCGCCAAGCAGGCGGTGGCCTCGCTCATGCCGGACACGCATTTCCTGCCCTATCCGTACGACTACCGGTGCCCGTTCGGCATCGGCGGGGAAGCGGGTGTGCGGGCGAACCTGCACTACCTGGAACGGGTGCTCACCGATCCGGAGAGCGGGATCACGACGCCGGCCGCGGTGTTCGTCGAAGCCGTGCAGGGTGAAGGCGGCGTGATCCCGGCACCGGTGTCCTGGCTGCGCGGACTGCGGGAGCTGACCTCCCGGCTGGACATCCCGCTGGTGATCGACGAGATCCAGACGGGATTCGGGCGGACCGGGGCCATGTTCGCGTTCGAGGAGGCGGGCGTCCGCCCGGACGCCGTGCTGATGTCGAAGGCTGTCGGCGGTGGCTACCCGATCGCGCTGGTCGCCTACGACTCCCGCTACGACACGTGGGGCCCGGGCGCGCACGCCGGCACCTTCCGGGGCAACCAGATCGCCATGATCGCGGGCGCCGCCACGATGGCCGTGATCGAGGACGAGGGTTTGGTGGCGGCGGCGGTGACGAAGGGCAAGCTGATCGCCGCGGGGTTGGCCGAACTCGCCGAACGCCATCCCGAGATCGGCGACGTGCGCGGTCGGGGGCTGATGTGGGGGATCGAGATCGTGGATCCCGGCCAATCCGCCGACGCGCTGGGCGCCCATCCGGCCGACGGCGCGCGCGCGGCCCGCATCAAGGGGCGTTGCCTCGAACTGGGCCTGATCATCGAGCGCGGCGGGCGTCATGGTGCCGTGCTGCGGTTGTTGCCTCCGCTGGTCATCACCGAGAACGAGATCCAGGAACTGTTGGAAAAACTCGGCGAAGCGTTCGAGACGGCCGGCGACCGTCCACGACGCGACCGTCCCACCGCGCAGTCCGGTCCCGCCCGCTGTGGCGCTCGGACCGCGCAACCGTCGTCCAGACCACAGGTCCATTCCAGCTGACCTGGTCCCGCCGGCCCGCGAGCGGGCCGTCATCG
The DNA here is from genome assembly GCF_036906775.1 of Micromonospora sp. CPCC 205561. Taxonomy (NCBI): domain Bacteria; kingdom Bacillati; phylum Actinomycetota; class Actinomycetes; order Micromonosporales; family Micromonosporaceae; genus Micromonospora; species Micromonospora sp. CPCC 205561. The sequence goes on from NZ_JBAKHV010000004.1 coordinate 139,590, forward strand.
AACTCATTGGGGGAAGACATGCTGACTCCTGACTACACGTACGAGCACGACTTCGACGCCGAGTGCGCGGCGGCCGGCGAGGCGCCACGGATCGCTGCCGCCGCCGCGCTGCTGGAGATGGGAGATCGGCTCGGTCTGGTCTCCCTGATCGCGACCGGTGAGGAGGTGAGCGTCGGATCGCTGGCCAGAGCGGCCGACCTGCCGGAGGCCGGGGTGGCCGGCTACTGCGAGGCACTGGAATCGGCCGGCATCATCGTCCCGGTCGGGACCTCCGGCACGGCCTTCCGCGCGGCGGACGACTTCGCGCAGATCCGCCACCAGGCCGGCTTCGTCTCCTGGACGATGAACGCCAACCGGCCGTTCATCGAGAACGCCCGGAAGTTCCTGACCGACCCGTCCCTCGGTACCGGCATCGACATGCGCGACGGCCGCGAGGTCGCGGTCAGCTCCGAGTGGATGGGCTCCAAGGCGTTCTACCCCGCCGCGCTGTCCACGATCCTCAAGTCGAAGCCGGAGGTCGTCGTCGACCTCGGTGCGGGTACGTGCCGCCTGCTGATCGAGGTCCTGCAGCGGGTGCCGCACAGCCGGGCCGTCGGGCTCGACCTGGACGGTCCGTCGTGTGCGGCTGCCCGCCAGGCGGGCGAGGCCGCGGGAGTGGGGGACCGGCTGCGGGTCGTGGAGCGGTCGATCCAGTCCATCGCGGACGATCCGTCGCCGCTGGAGGGTGCGGATGTCATCCACGGCGGGTTCGTGTTCCATGACATGTTCCCCGAGGAGGAGGCGACGGCGGAACGCGTGCTGGCCAACTGCCGCGAGGCACTGCGCGAGGGCGGGATCATGGCCCTCACCGAGGCCGTTCCGTACGTGCGCAACGAGCGTGAACGTCGGTTCAGCGCCGCGGTCACCTACTACCACCGGCAGTTCATGAAGCGTCGCCTGCAGAGCGAGGACGAGTGGAAGGACCGGCTCCGCTCGGCCGGGTTCACCCACGTCGAGTCGATCGAGCTGGCCTTCCCGACGGGCCGCCTGTTCGTGGCGCAGCGCTGACCGATCCTCCGAACCCAACCCGTGGAGACCGCATGGACACGGTGGCAGGGTGCCCGTTCGCGGCAGGCGCGGGCGTCGACCTTGTCGATGCCGACCTGTACGGCAGCGGCGACCCGCACGCGATCTGGGCCGAGCACCGCAGGGACGCGCCGGTGCGCTGGCAGCAGGTCGGCGCCGACAGGGGCTTCTGGTCGGTGACCAGGCACGCGGACATCAGCCGTGTGCTGCGCGAACACGAGACGTTCAGCTCGCAACAGGGCACCCTGCTGAACCTGCTCGGCGCGGGGGACCCCGCGAGCGGCAGCCAGCTCGCCGTCACCGATCCACCGCGGCACGGCGAGATGCGTGAGCCGCTGCAGCGCGCGCTGTCGATCCGTGCGGCCGAGAACTACCAGGCCGACATCCGCGCGTTGGTGGCCGAGTTGGTGGCGCCCCTGGGCGAGGGCGGTCCGTTCGACCTCGCCGCGGCGATGTCCAGCCTCCCGATGGCGGTCACCGGGACGATGATGGCCATCCCCTCGGCGGACTGGCCGCTGCTCACCAGGGCCGCCATCGCCGCGCTGGCCGCCGACGACCCCGCCTACCAGTACCGTGGCAGTGCGGAGGCGACGCTGCGTCGGTCGCACCGGGAGATCTTCGCCTATTTCCAGGACGTCGTCACGAGCCGGCGTAGGCACCCGGGCGACGACCTGATCGGCACGTTGCTGACCATGCGGGTGGACGGCAAGGGCCTGACCGACGGCCAGATCACGGCCAACTGTTACAGCCTGCTCATCGGCGCGATCGTGACGACGCCGCAGGTCGTCACGTCGGCCGTGGCGCAGCTGGCGGGCACCGGCGACCTGGACCGGTGGGCGGACGACCCGAGCCTGATGAACACCGCGGTCGAGGAAGCGGTGCGGTGGGCGTCGCCGACGAACCACTTCATGCGCTACGTGGTTCGGGACACGGAACTCGCCGGCGTGCCGATCCGCGCCGGCGACGCGGTGGTCACCTGGCTCGGTTCGGCGAACCGGGACGAGCGGGTGTTCCGTGACCCGTTCCACTTCGACATCGCACGCAGGCCGAACAAGCACATCGCGTTCGGCGTCGGCCCGCACTACTGCATCGGCCACACGATCGCCCGGGTGACACTGCGGATCGCGTTCGCGGAACTGTTGGGCAACTTCACCGATCTGCGGTTGGCGGCGAAACCGGTACGGCTGCGGTCGAACATCATCGCCGGCATCCGGGAGCTCAAGGTGACGGGGCGTCGTCGAAGCTCACCCGCCGCGGTTGCCGGCCAGAGGGGGACGTGATGCGTGCCTTCAAGACCTGGTACGAGGACGCCGGGGTCCGTGTCGGACCGCGCCGGCGACCCGGGGACGACCTCGACAGGAAGTTCTTCCCGGACCACCTCATCCCGCACCTGGGACATCCGCTGGTGCGAGCCGCACCTGAGGAGCTGCGCCGGTATCTGTCCGCCCAGCACCTGTACCAGTGGCTGAACTTCACCGCGGAGTTCGAGGTCGCCGTCGTCATGCGCGCGACGCAGCAGATCGCCGACGGTCGCAGCGGCGTGCCGCTGGCGCGTGAACTGCGCCGGGACGCGATGCGCATCTGCGTCGACGAGCGGTACCACGCGCTGTACAGCGTGGACGTCGTCGATCTGATCGAGGACAGCACGGGCATTCCGCCGCTGCCGTACGACTTCACGCCGTTCCTCGCGCACCTCGACGGCGTCGGGGACAGTTACCCGGAGCACCGCGAGCTGGTGCAGCTGCTACAGGTCGTGGTCTTCGAAACGCTGATCACCTCGCTCATCGAGGACGTTCCGAAGGACTCCGAGGTGATGACGGTCGTACGCGACACGGTGCGCGACCACGCCGAGGACGAGCGCCGCCACCACGCCTACTTCGCGGTGTTCTTCAAGGAACTCTGGGCCCAGTTGGGCAGATCCGAACGGGAACTCGTGTCGCGGCTGCTCCCGGAGGTGATCATCCGGTCCCTCCAGCCCGCCACCCAGTCGGCGCGTGCCGCGCTCGGGGTGACCGGGTTCTCCCCGGCCCAGACGGACCAGATCGTCGCCGAGTCATTCGATCGCACGTCGGTCATGGCCGGCATCGTCGTCGCCTCTGCCAAGACGGTGGCGCTACTGGAGCGCTGCGGAGTGCTCGACCTTCCCGGCGCCCGAGAGAGGTTCCAGAATGCCGGATTCACCACTGTCCGCTGAAGCCCCCGCAGGCCGGCCGCTGCTGTCGCTGGCCGGCCTCACCCCGGACGATCTCGGCTTCGTCGCCGACCTGGCGTCGGAGTTCGGCCGCGATCCCGGCCGGTTCGCCGGCCTGCTGGCGGGCTCGCGGGTCGGGTTGCTCTTCACGGCGCCGTCGACCCGCACGCGCACGTCGTTCTGGAGCGCCGCGACCACGCTGGGCTGCCACATCATCCACTTCGGGCCGGGCGACATCCAGGTGAGCACGGGGGAGACCTGGTTCGACACGGGTTCGGTGCTGGCCACCTACCTGGACGCCGTGGTCGCCCGCACGAACGGGCCACAGGCGGACCTGGAGGAGATGGCGACCGCGATGCCCGCCGTGGTGAACGCGCTGACGAAGGAGGAACACCCCACCCAGTCGGTCGCCGACCTGAGCGCGCTGCGCGAGTACTTCGGCCCCGACGCGCGGCCGGGCATCGCGTACCTCGGACCGGTGAACAACACGGCGCGTTCGCTCGCGCAGCTCGTGTCGCTGCGGGACGGGATGCGGCTCGACGTCTACAGCCCGGCGGGCCACGGACTGGGCGAGGCCGAGTTGGTCGAGCTTAACCGGCTGGCCGGCCGGGAGGCGGTGCGCCAGTTCGACACGATCCCCGCGGCCCCGGAGCCCGTCGACGCCGTCTACACCTGCCGGTGGCAGTCGATGGGATCCGCTCCCGAGGGGGCAGGCGAGGGCTGGATCGAGGCCTTTCGGCCGTTCGCGGTCTCGCGCGAGACGCTGCGCCTCTTCGGCGACGGGAAACCGGCCGTGTTCCTGCACGACCTGCCCGCGATTCGTGGCCAGGAGGCCACCTCGGATGTGCTCGACGGCGAGGGCTCGCTGGTCGCACGGCAGGTATTCCACAAGAGGTCGGCGGCCGCCGCCGCGCTGATCTGGACCCTGCGTGGCCGTGACATCGGCTGAATCTCCCTCTCGCAGACGTCACGTAAGGAGAACCGTGCCAAACGAAGGCCCCTCCACCAGCGGGTTCGCGGTGGTCCTGAACGACGAGAGACAGCGGTCGAGCCGGCTCGCGCGCGGCCTCCGCGAGGCAGCCGGAGGGAAATGGTGACCGCCCCGGGTTCCACCACCGAGGCCGCTATCGACCTGGGTACGGCCGAGAAGCTCGCCGCCGTCGTCGTGGCGCTGCACCGACGTTCGCTCGACGAGCGCGTGGTGCTCGACGTCCAGCTGGGCGGGCGCGCGGGGCTCGAGATCGTCGACGTGCCGGGCACCAGCACGTTCGCCGGGTTGCGTGAGCGTCTCTGCGCTGCGGGCACCGTGACCGGTGCTGCTCCCGAGCCCTCGGTCCGCGTCGTACCGCCGGGGGCCGTCGTCCCGTTCGCGGGCCCTGTCGTCGAGCTTCTCCCGGAGGGCGTCCGCGTTCACCCCGGTGACCCGGCGGCCGGCTGGGACGCCGCCGAGGCCGATCTGTTCGCCGACCTCGTCGATCGGGTGCTCGTCGCCGGCCGCGCGCAGGCGGACGTTCCGGTCACCCGGATGCGTCTCACCCGACCGGGCGAGCCCGCCTTCTGGGGAGACCCGGACGCCCCGGTCCCGGCCGAGCGGCTGGAGAAGTTGATCGCGAGGCACGCGGCAGAGCGCCCGGACGCTCCGGCCGTGAGCTGCGGAGACGTCCGGATCAGCTACCGGGAGCTGGACGAGCGCGCTAACGCGGGCGCCGAGGTGTTGCGGCGGCACGGGATTCGCCCCGACGACGTCGTCGGGCTGTTCGGTGAGCGCTCGGCCGAACGCGTCGTCGCCCTGCTCGCCATCCTCAAGGCCGGCGCGGCCTACCTCGCACTGAATCCGGACGACCCGGCTTCGCGCCTCGCCACGCAGCTACGGGACGCCCGGGTCCGGCTCGTCGCCGCCGAGCCCGCCTTCGCCGACGCGGTGCCCGAGGACGTCGCGACGCTACCGCTGGACGAGCTCGCCCCCACCCGGGGGATCGCGACGGCTCCGCTGCCCGCGGCCGGCCCGGATCACCTGGCCTACGTCTGCTACACCTCCGGATCGACGGGGGTGCCGAAGGGGGTGGGCGTCCCGCACCGTGCCGTCGCGCGCCTGGTGTGCCGCCCGAACTGGATGGACCTGCGGCCGGACGACGTCTTCCTGCAGCTCTCCCCGCTCTCGTTCGACGCGGCCACCGTCGAGATCTTCTCCGTTCTGGTGAACGGTGGGCACCTGGCCGTGCTGCCGCCCGGCCGGGTGGAGCCGGACCGGCTGGAGGAGACCGTGCGGCGGGCGGGCGTCACCGTACTGCTGCTGCCGACCGGTCTGCTGCACTACACGATCGAGGCACGCCCGGGCCTGTTCACCGGCGTGCGGCACGTGCTGACCGGCGGTGACGTGGCCTCCGCGTCGCTCGTGCGGCAGCTGTTCGGCCACCACCCGGGGCTGCTGTTCACCAACGGTTACGGCCCCACCGAGAACACCTCGTACACCACGTGCTGGACGTCCCGGACGCCACCGGCCACCGGGAACGTGTCGATCGGCGACCCGGTCAGCGGGTCCTCGGTCGCGGTACTCGACGAGGGCCTCCACCCGGTCCCCGCGGGGGTGTGCGGGGAGCTGTACGCGGCCGGCGACGGTCTCGCCCGAGGCTACCTCTCCCGTCCCGGCGCCACGGCCGACCGGTTCATGCCGCACCCGGAGGTGCCGGGCGCTCGCATGTACCGCACCGGTGACCTGGCCCGGCGGGCGGCCGACGGCACCGTGGTCTTCGTCGGCCGCGCCGACGACCAGGTCAAGGTCAACGGTTACCGGGTCGAACCGGGAGAGATCGAGGACGTGCTGCTGCGCCAGCCGGAGGTCGCCCAGGCCGCTGTCACGGTGCAGCGCGACGAGAACGGCACGGCGACCCTGATCGCCTACGCCGTGCCCTCCGCGGAGGCCGCCCCGGAACTCGGCGCCCGCCTGCGCGACCGCCTGCGCGACTCGCTGCCCGCCTACATGATCCCGACGGCGGTGCTCGTCCGGCCGGGGCTCGCGATCACACCCAACGGCAAGCTGGACCGCAACGCGCTGCCCGCCGTCCGCCGCCATCCCCGCAACGTGTGGAACGACTACGTCCCGCCGAGCAGCCCGACCGAGGTGCGGCTGGCGGAGATGTGGGGCGAGCTGATCGGCGTGGAGCCGGTCGGCGTCGAGGACGACTTCTTCGAGCTCGGCGGCCACTCGTTGCTCGCCGCCGAGCTGATGGCCAAGGTGAGCCGGGACATGAGGGTGGAGGTGTCCGCGCGGACGCTCTACCTCCAGCCCACGGTCGCCGAGATGGCCGCCGCGATCGAGGAAGCCATCGCCGATGGCCGGACGAACGAGGTTTCCGGGTGACTGTCACACCGCGACGGGGGAAGTGGTTCCTGAAGGAGCCGCGCGCCGACGCCTCCGCGAGGGTCTTCCTGCTGCCCTACTCCGGGTGTGGCGCGACGATGTACCGGCAGTGGCCGTCGATGCGCGACGGGGTGGAGTTCTGCGCGGTCCAGCTTCCCGGCCGGGAGAACCGGATGCGCGAGCCGGCGTTCGACTCCTACGAGCAGATGGCCCTCGATCTCGCCGAGGCGCTGCGGCCGTACCTCGGCGTGCCGTTCGGGCTGTTCGGGCACTGCAGCTCGGCGCTCGCGGCGTTCGAGACCGCGGCGCGCCTCTGCGAGACCGGGCCGGCGCCCGCGCGGCTCTTCGTGTCCTCGGAGGTGGCCCCGCAGGACGGCCCGTACGGCTACTTTCTCGGCCTCGACGACGAAGGGCTGTCGCGTGAGCTGGCCGGGCTGCTCGTCGGCATGGGTGTCCAGCCGCACCCCGGGCTCATCGACCTCACGCTCGGTGTGCTGCGGCACGACGTCGACGTGAACAAGCGTTACGTCAAGCCGGATCCGCCCGTCCTGTCGTGCCCGATCACGTCGATCGGTTGGCAGGACGACTACGGTGTCGAGCCCCGGCTGATGGACGGCTGGTCGCGGTGCGGTGAGACGGAGACGGTGCTGTTCGAGGGCGGGCACTACGAGTTCGTCGGTGCGCCGGACGGGCTGCTCGACCTGCTGGTACGGGGAGTCCGATGACCGACCGGCTGTCGGCCGCCAAGCAGCGCCTGCTGTCGTCGCGTCGAGGGGCCGGCGCTGCCGTCCCCCGGCGGGATCCGAACGTGCCGGTGGAGGCGACGCACCAGCAGCGGGCGCTGTGGTTTCTCGACCGGTACCTGGGCGCCGGAGCGAACTCGGCGTACAACCTCTACCACGCACTGCGGCTGCGCGGCGACCTCGACGTCGGTCTCCTGCGGCAGTGCCTGCGGCAGGTCGTGGCGCGCCACGACGCGTTGCGCATGTCCTTCGCGGAGTCTCCGGACGACCGGCTGTTGTTGCGGGTCGCGCCCGTTCCCGACGCCTTTGCGCTGGCGGTCGGCCCGGCCGGTCCCGACCTCACCGCGACAGTGCTCGCCGAGGCGTCGGTGCCTTTCGATCTCGCGTCCGGGCCGTTGTTCCGGGCCGCGCTGTTCCGGGTGTCCCCGCGCGAGCACGTGTTGCTGCTGGTCGCGCACCACACGGTGTTCGACGGCGCGTCGGTCGAGTTGGTGACGGCTGAACTGACCGCCTCGTACGCGGGGCGGGACGTCGAGCCGCCACCGGTCGAATTCGCGGACTGGGCGGCGTACACGCACGGGCCGGAGCACCACGCCGCGGTCGCGGCGCGGCTCGACGCCGCCGTCGCGCGGCTCTCCGGGGCGCCGCCGCTGCTCGACCTGCCGACGGACCGGCCGCGCGGGCCGGAGCTGTCGACGGCGGGCGACACGGTGTCGGTCGGCGCCGACGCGGCGGCGCTGAGCGAGCTGTGTCGCGCCGAGGGCGTCACGATGTTCACGGCGGTGCTGGCCGCCTACCAGCTGCTGCTGTCCCGCTGGTCCGGGCAGTCCGACGTCTGCGTGGGCATGCCGGTGGCCGGGCGCGGGCGGGCGGAACTGGCCCGCGTCGCCGGCTGCTTCGTCGCGACCGGGGTCGTGCGGACGGCCGTCGACCCCGGGCTGACGTTCCGCTCGCTGCTGGCCCGCGTCGCGTCGGCGGTGCACGCCGCCCGGGAGGACGCCGACGTGCCGTTCGAGCAGGTGGTCGCGCGCCTGCGCCCGGACCGGGCGACCGGTCACAACCCGGTCTTCCAGGTGTTCCTGGACGTGGTCGCGGACCAGGGCGCACCCGAGTGGGACGGCCTGGCCGCCGAGCCCGTGGTGTTGCCGGTACGCGAGGCGAAGTTCGACCTCAGCCTCACCGTGACGGGGCGCGGGGAGGGCTTCGTCGCCGAGCTGACCTACCGCACGGACCTCTTCGACGCCGCCACCGCGGCGCGCTTCCTCGACCAGTTCGTGACACTGCTGGACCGGCTCACCGCGCGCCCGGACGTCCCGGTGGCCGACGTCTGCGCGCTCTCCGAGGCCGAGATCGCGCGGTGGCGCGCCGACGGCAGCGGGGAACTCGTCCCCGTCCCCGACGTGACGCTGCCGCGGGCCCTCGCGGCGGCCGTCGCCGACCATTGCGGCGAGGTCGCCGTCCGGTCGGGTGAGGAATCACTGACGTACGCGGAGCTGGACCGGCGTGCCACCGCGCTGGCGCACCGCCTGGTGGCGGCGGGCGCCGGGCCCGGCGCCACCGTGGCCGTCGCCGTGCCGCGTTCGCTCGACCTGGCCGTCGCGCTGGGTGCGGTGCTGCGCGCGGGTGCGGCGTACCTGCCGCTCGACCTCGACCACCCGGGCGACCGGCTGCGCTTCCTGCTGGACGACGCGCGCCCGGTGTGTGTGCTGACCACGTCGGTGTCCGCGCAGGTGTTCGCCGGGGTGCGCGTCCTGGCGGTCGACGCCGACCCGGCGACCGCGCCGCGGCCGCTGCCCCAGCCGCGTCCGCTCGACCCCGCCTACGTCATCTACACCTCCGGCTCGACCGGGCGGCCCAAGGGGGTCGCGGTACCGCACCGCGGCATCGTCAACCGGTTGCGGTGGATGCAGCACGCGTACGGTCTGGTGCCGGGGGAGCGGGTGCTGCAGAAGACGCCGACCACGTTCGACGTGTCGGTGTGGGAGCTGTTCTGGCCGTTGGTCGAGGGCGCCACCCTCGTGTTCGCCCCACCCGGTGCGCACCGCGATCCCCTCGCGCTGGCGCGGCTCGTGGTCCGGGAGCGGATCACGACGATGCACTTCGTCCCGTCGATGCTGAGCGCGTTCCTGGAGGAGCCGGAGGCCGCGCGGGCCGGTGACTGCCTGCGCCGCGTGTTGTGCAGCGGCGAGGAGTTGCCGGCGGCGACGGTGGCGCGCTTCGCCGAGGTGCTGCCGGGTGTCGAGCTGCACAACCTGTACGGCCCGACCGAGGCGTCGGTCGACGTCACCGCGTGGAAGTGCGGGCCCGCGGACACCGCGGCGGCGCCGCCCATCGGGCACCCCGTGTGGAACACCGGCGCGCGGGTGCTCGACGACCGGCTCGGCCCGGTGCCGGTGGGGGTGGTCGGCGAACTCTACCTGTCCGGCGTCCAGCTCGCGCTGGGCTACCACCGCAGGCCGGGCCTGACCGCCGAGCGGTTCCCGCCCGACCCGTGGGGGCCGCCCGGCAGCCGCATGTACCGCACCGGCGACCTGGTGCGGCGGCGCCCGGACGGAGCCCTCGTCTTCCTCGGGCGCGCCGACCACCAGGTGAAGCTGCACGGCCAGCGCATCGAACTCGGCGAGATCGAACAGGTCCTGCGGGACGCCCCGTCGGTCGCCGCCGCCGTCGTCGTGGTCCGCGGCGACCGTCCCGGCATGGCACAGCTGGTCGCCTACGTCACCGCCGCGCCCGGCGCGACCCCGGACGGGCCGGAGCTGATCGCGCGGATGCGCGCCGTGCTGCCCGCGGTGATGGTGCCGGAGCAGGTGGTGGTGCTCGCCGGGTTCCCGCTGACGAGCAGCGGAAAGCTCGACCGGAAGGCGTTGCCGGCCCCGGCGGTGCCGCTGTCGTCGGCCAAGCAGCGCCTGCTCGCCAGCCGTCGCGCGGTGGCCCGGGACGCCCGCGTGGAGCTGCTGTGCGACCTCTTCGCGAAGCTGCTGGGCCTCGACGAGGTCGGCCCGGACGACGACTTCTTCCGGCTCGGCGGCGACAGCATCGGCTCCATCCGCCTCGTCAGCCAGGCGCGTCGCGCCGGCATCGGCTTCTCCGAGCGGACGGTCTTCGAGCAGCGTACGCCGCGTGCGCTTGCCGCCGCGGCCACCGAACCCGTCCCGGATTCCGGCCTCGCCTCCGCAGCCGACGACGGCGTCGGCGTCGTCCCGCTCACGCCCATCATGCGGTGGTGGATGGCGGGCGGCGGCCCGGTCACCGGCTTCCACCAGTCGGTCCTGCTCGACCTCCCGTCGGGCGCCGGCGAGCCCGCACTCGTCGCGCTGCTCGCCGCGCTGGCCGCGCGCCACGACATGCTGCGGGCCACCCTCTCCGCCGACGACGGCCGGACGCTCACGGTGCCGCCGGCGTCCGAGGTGGACGCGGCGTCCTGGCTCACCAGGGTCGACGACCTCTCCCCGGCCGAGGTGCCGGTGGCCGGTAGCCTCGATCCGGCACGTCGCATGGTCAGCGCCGTCTGGTTCGACCGCGGCCCCGACCGCCCCGGGCAGCTGCTGCTGGCCGTGCACCACCTCGCGGTGGACGGCGTGTCCTGGCGGATCCTGCTCGACGACGTCGCGGCCGGATGGGACGACATCGCCGCCGGGCGTCCGGTGCGGCTGCCGGCCGTGCCGACCTCGTTCCGTACGTGGGCGGACAGGCTCGTGCGGGAGGCCCCCGGACGGCTCGCCGAGCTGGACGTGTGGAGGCGCGCGCTCTCCGCGCCGGAACCGGCCCTCGGCGGTGTGCTCGACCCGGCCACCGACACCGCGGGAAACGCGGGCGAACTGGTGTGCGAGGTCGAGACGGGCCCGCTGCTCAGCGAGGTGCCGGACCGCTTCCGCGCGGGCGTGGACCACGTGCTGCTGTGCGCGCTGGCGCTGGCCGTCCGGACCTGGCGCGCACGCCGGGGGACGCCTTCGCAGGTCCTGCGGGTGATGGTGGAGGGTCACGGGCGTCACGACGTCGGGCTCGACCTGTCCCGGACCGTCGGCTGGTTCACCGTGCGGCACGTGGCGGTGCTCGACCTGACCGCCACGGACACCGCGGCCTCGGCGCTGCGGGCCGTCAAGGAACAGGTACGCGCCCTGCCGGACGGCGGCCTGGGCTACGGCCTGCTGCGCCACCTCACCGACAGCCCGCTGGCCACCCTCGCCGAGCCGGAGGTCGCGTTCAACTACCTGGGCCGGTTCCGGTCGGGCGGCGCGGGCGGCCTTGTCGCGCTGGACGGCGGGACTCCCGCCGCCGCCCCGCTCACCAACGCGCTCGACGTGACCGCGATCGCCTTCGACCACGCGGAGGGCGCGCGGCTGCGGACCACGTTCACGTGGGCGCCGGGCGTGCTGGACGAGCCGGCGGTGCGCCAGCTCGCCGACCTGTGGGCGGAGGCGCTGGCCACGCTGGCGGGACTGGCCGACACGCCGGACACGCCCCAGGTGACGGCGTCCGAGGTATTCGTCGACATGGATCAGGACGAGCTCGACACCCTGCGACTGGAGCTCGAGTCGGACTGGGGGGCACGATGACCGGCAAGACCCATCCCCTGTCGATGGGCCAGCGCAGCATGTGGAATCTCGACCGCCTCATCGGCGGCGGGCCGGTGCACACGCTCGCCTGGCGGGTGCGGTTGCGGGGCGCGCTGGACGAAGAGGCGCTGCGCGAGGCGTTCGTGGCCGTCGTAGACCGCCACGAGCCGTTGCGGACCCGGTTCGCGCAGGACGCCGGCGGGCCCGTCGCGATCGTCGAGGACTCGGCCGAACCGCCGATGCGGGTCGACGACCTCCGCCGGCTGCCCGACGCCGCGCGGCAGGCCGCGCTGCGCTGCGCCGAGGACGTGGCCACCGGCTTCGCGCTCGACCGCGCCCCACTGCTGCGGGCCCGCCTGCTGCGCCTCGACGACGACCGGTACGACCTGCTCGTCGTCGTGCACCACATCGTGTTCGACGGCATCTCGCTCGACCTGCTCCTCGACGAGCTCGCGCTGGCCTACGGCGGGGGCGGGACGACGAGGCTGGAGGTGAGCTACGCCGACGCCGTGACCGAGGAGCGGGAGCTGCTCACCGGTCAGCGTCGTGTCCCGTTGGCGGCGTTCTGGCGCGAGCGGCTGGCCGAGGCGCCACCGGTGGTGCTGCCGCCGCCGGACCGGGAACCCGCCGTGGAGCGCTCCTGGGTCAGCCGGACGTGTGCCCGGAAGCTGCCGGACGTGAGCCGGTTCGCGCGGGGCGAGCGCTGCATGCCGTACGTGGTGTACCTCGCCGCGCTGAACGTCCTGCTGTCCCGACTCACCGGCTCGTCCGACGTCGTCGTCGGCACCCCGGTGTCCAGCCGCCACCGCGCCAGGTTCGAGCGGCTCGTCGGCTACTTCGTGAACACGGTGGTGCTGCGGACCGAGGTCGCCGACGTGTCGTTCCGGGAGCTGGTACGCCGGCAACGCGGGATCGTCTTCGACGCGCTCGACCACCAGCGGCTGCCGTTCGAAGCGGTCGTCGAGGAGGTCAGGCCGGGCCGTACTAGCGGTTACAGCCCGCTGTTCCAGGTGCTGTTCGCCCTGGTCGAACCGACCCGCAAGGACGTGTTCGCCGACCTCGGCGTCGACTCCGTCGAGCCGGTCGACAACAACCGGTCGCCGTTCCCACTGACGTTCAGCGTGATCGACGACCACGTCCAGGTGGAGTACGCGCCCGCGCTCTACGACGACGCGACGGCCGAGCGGATGGCCGAGCAGTTCGCCGCGCTGCTCGACGCCGCGCTGGCCGGACCGGACAGCACGGTCGGCGAGCTGACCGCGTTCGTACCCGCGCCGGCGCGGGTCGGGCGTCCCGCTGAGGATGCCGTCCAGGCGGCGGCGGGCGACGAGAACCTGATCCGCGTCGTGCGGACGGTGTGGAGCGCGCACCTGCACACCGAGGTGACCGATCCGGACGCGGACTTCGTCGGACTGGGCGGGCACTCCCTCGTCGCGTCGCGGATCGCGATCGAACTGCGGGAACTCTTCGGCCTGGCGGAAGGTCTCTCCGATCTCACCGTGTTCCGCGCGCCGACGCCCCGCCTGCTCGCCGACCACCTGGCCGCCGCGCTGGGGGAGAACGCGTCCACCGAGGCGGAGTTCGTCCTGCAACTGCTGACCATGACCGACGAGCAGGCCGAGGAGCAGCTCGCACGGGAGGAGTCGTGATGAACACGGACCGGCGCTGGTTTCCAGGTTCCCCGGCCGAGACCGAGGGGATGCAGCTGTTCTGCCTGCCGCACGGCGGCGCGGGCGCGTCCGCCTACCGCTCGTGGCGCGGCAGGCTGGCCGGTACGGCCGACGTCGTGCCGGTCCAGCCGCCGGGGCGGGAGGGCCGCTGCGCCGAACCCGCCGAGTGGTCCATGACCGCCATGACGGAACAGTTCCTCGAACCGCTGCGGCGGCGGGTGCGGGACCGGCCGTACGCGATCTTCGGGCACAGCATGGGCGCGCTGCTCGGGTACGAGGTCACGGTCGCCATGGCCGCGGCGGGACGGCCGCCCGAACTGCTGGTCGTCTCCGGCGCGTCCGCTCCGCAGCTGCCCGTGGTCAAGGAACACCCCGTGCACAGGATGTCCGAGGACGAACTCGTCGGTCACCTGCGTGAGCTGGCGGGGACCCCGGACTCGGTGCTGCGCAACGCCGACCTGCTCGAAATGCTCGTTCCGACCGTACGTGCCGACTTCGCGGCCTGTGAGACCTACGTCCATCGGCCGCACCCGCTCCTCGACGTGCCGCTGCTGGTACTCGGCGGCGAACAGGACGCCGGCGTACCGGTCGCGACGCTTGATCCGTGGGGGGAGCGGACGACGGCGGGCTGCGCCGTGCACACGTTCCCCGGCGGCCACTTCTTCCACTTCGACCGGACCGACCAGGTCCTGTCGCTGATCGCCGGTGCGCTCACCGGCTCGGCGCGGGGAGCGACGCGATGACCAGCAGGATCGACTACGTGATCAAGCCCGCCGCCCGGCTCGACGCCGCCGCCAGGGCGGAGCGGAGCCGGGACGCGACGTTCGGCCGGGTGTTCACCGAGCACATGGTCACGCTGCGCTGGAACGAGGAGTCCGGGTGGCACGACGGCCGCGTCGAGCCGCTGGCCCCGCTGTCGATCGACCCGGCGACGGTCGGCCTGCACTACGGCCAGATCGTCTTCGAAGGGCTCAAGGCGTACCGGCTGGCCGACGGCGGGATCGGCGTGTTCCGGCCGGACCGCTACGCCGAACGGTTCCAGCGTTCGGCGGCGCGGCTGATGATGCCGCAGCTGCCGACCGAGGAGTTCGTCGGCGCGATCGAGCACCTGATCCGCCTCGACGCCGACTGGGTGCCGCGCGAGGCCGACCGCAGCCTGTACCTGCGGCCGCTGCTGTTCGCGGCCGACGCCGACCTGGCACTGCGCCCCTCGCGCAACTACACGTTCGTGCTCATGGCGTTCGTCACGGAGATGTTCTTCGGTGCCAAGCGGGCCATCGACGTGTGGCTGTGCGAGGACTACGTGCGCGCCGCGCCCGGCGGCGTCGGGGCCGCCAAGTACGCGGGCAACTACGCGGTCACCTACGCCGCGCAGGCACAGGCCGCAGAGGAGGGCTGCGACCAGGTCGTCTGGCTCGACGCACGCGAACGCCGCTGGGTGGAGGAGCTCGGCGGGATGAACCTGCTCTTCGTCGAGGAGCAGGACGGGCGACTGGTCACCCCGCCGCTGGCGGGCACGATCCTGCCCGGCGTGACAAGGCAGTCGATCCTGGAGCTGGCGGGCACCGTCGGCCTGACCGCCGTCGAACGTCCGATCTCCGTCGACGAGTGGGAGGAGGGTTGCCGGACCGGCCGCATCACCGAGGTGTTCGCCTGCGGCACGGCCGCCCAGATCACCTCCGTCGGACGGGTCCGGGGCCGCGACCGCGAGTGGCTGATCGGCGACGGCAGTCCAGGACCCGTCGCCGAACGGCTCGGCGCGCTGCTCGCCGGCATCCACCGGGGCACCGAGCGGGCCCCCGGCGACTGGGTGCACCGGGTCGGTGGACCCGACGCCGACATCGGCGAGACCGTGACCCTGATCTGGCGGGAGGTCCTGGCGATCCCCGTCGACGCCGACTCGGACTTCTTCGAGTCCGGCGGGCACAGCGTGGCCGTGCTACAGGTCATCAACCGGATCCAGGAGCGGTTCGGCACCGAACTGTCGGTACGTGACCTGTTCGAGAATTCCGTGCTCGGTGACTTCATCGACGTGGTGCGGACGCGGGTGGACGGATGAGCGGCGAGCGCCCCCGTCTGCTGCTGCTCTACGCCCCCGGCGCGCTGGGGCCGGTCGAGATGCTGCGCCTCCTGCGGCCCGTGGTCGACCTCGTCGTGGCCGTGCCCGAAGAGTTCCGCGACGACCCGGGCGTCGCCATGCTGCGCCACTTCCTCGAACCGGTGATCTTCGATCCACAGGGCGAGCTGCCGGACGCCTCCGGCTGCGACGGCGTGGTCTCCTTCACCGACCTGCTGGCCCGGACGGCGGCACAGCTCACGCACCGGTACGGCCTGCCGGGCCAGTCGCCCGAGGCGGCGCTCGCCCTGACCGACAAGGAGGTGCAGCGTCGGGTGCTGGCCGAGCACGGCGTCGACACGCTGCGCACGGCGACCCTGTACCAGCCGCAGGACTGGGAGCCCGCCGTGGCGCACACCGGCCTGCCGGCGGTGCTCAAGCCACGCACGGGTGCGGGCAGCCGCAACAGCTACCGGATCGACGACGCCGACGAGGGCGCCCGGCTGGTCGAACGGCTGCTCGGTCGCGAAGAGGCCGTCATGGTCCTGGAGGAGATGCTCGTCGGCGTCGACCAGGGCCGCCACGGCGACTTCTGCTCGGTGGAGAGCGCCACCTTCGACGGCGTCACCACGCACCTGCCCGTGCTGTCGAAGTACCCCCTCGTGCAGCCGTTCCGCGAGCGGGGCCAGTTCTGGCCCAGCCACCTCGACGAGGCCACCCAACAGCGGGCGTGCGAGGTCACCACGGCCGCACTGCGCGCGCTCGGCTTCCGCTACGGCCTGTCGCACACCGAGCTGAAGCTGACCGCGGACGGTCCGAGGGTGATCGAGGTGAACAGCCGGCTCGGCGGGTGGATGAACGAGCTGTCCGCGCACTCCAACGGTCCGGACCTGATCGTCGCCGCCGCCCGTCTGGCGCTGGGTGAGCGGCCTGACCTCGAATTCGACCTCGGCTCCCGGGTGGTGTTCCAGTTCAACCACCTGGCGCCGCCGGACGCGGTGGCCATGCTCGGCGCCGAGGGCCTCGCCGAGGTGCGTGCGCTCGACGGGGTGATCGCCCACCGGGTGCTGTTCGCCCCCGGCGCCGGCATGACGCCGGGAGTGTCCACCCAGGAACTGGACATGCTCAACGCCACCGCCGCCGACCAGGACGAAATGTACGCGCTG
The DNA here is from genome assembly GCF_036906775.1 of Micromonospora sp. CPCC 205561. NCBI lineage: Bacteria > Bacillati > Actinomycetota > Actinomycetes > Micromonosporales > Micromonosporaceae > Micromonospora > Micromonospora sp. CPCC 205561. The sequence goes on from NZ_JBAKHV010000004.1 coordinate 156,398, forward strand.
ATCGGGGCCGTGTCGGCCCGGTTGAGGTTCGGGTTCCGCCTGCGCGACGGCAGCGAGGTGTGGCTGCCCGCGACCGAGCTGCCGAGCGCCATGCCGGCCGGGCGCCCGCGGTGAGCCCGGTGGCGAGTGCGCAGACCTCGACCGCCGAGACGACGCCGGCGGCGCGCTCTGCGCGGCACGGCATCATCGCGATGTACGGGTTGGAGTCGTTCGGCACCGGAGCGTTCACCTCGGTGCAGATCGTGTTCTTCACCCAGGTCCTCGACCGCAGCCCCGAGCAGACCAGCACCGCGCTGTCGACCGCGAGTTTCGTCGCGCTCGCGCTGATCCTGCCCTTCGGCAGGCTGGCCGACCGGTTCGACCGGAGACTCCTGCTGGGCCTGATGAACGCGGCGGTGGCCCTGTTCCTGCTCGGCTACGTGCTGCCGCCGTCGGTGGTCACGTTCTTCGTCACGACCGCTCTCGTGGTGCTGTTCCAGCGGCTGATCGGTCCCATCCGCGCGGCGGTGATCGCGGAACTGTTCCCCGTCAACAGGGTGGCGCTGCGGGCGGCGACGTACGTGGCGCACAACATCGGCTTCTCCCTCGGCAGTCTGTTCGCGGCGGGCGCGCTCCTCCTCGTCGGCGGGGACGGCGTGTTCCGGACGCTGTTGCTGATCAACGTCGCCACCTTCGCGGTGTGCGTGCTCATCGTGCTGCGCCTGCCCTCCACCAGGCCGGAGCCGGTCGAGCCGGGGCAGCGCCGGGGCTGGGCCGCGCTGAAGGACCGGCCGTTCGTCGTGGCCACCGTCGCGAACACGTTCGGGTCGCTGCACGACGCCGCACTGTTCGTGGGCCTGCCGCTGTGGCTGCTGCACCGCACCAACGGGCCGGGCTGGGGCGTGCCCGCGATCATCGCGCTCAACTGCGTGCTCGTCGTCGCGCTCCAGGTGCGGCTCAGCAAGGGCACCGACACCGTACGGGACGCGGCGCGCAGACAGTGGTACGGCACCCTGGTGATGGGGGTCGGGTGCGCGCTGCTGGTCTTCACCGGGGGCAGGCTGAACCCGCTGTCGTGGACGCTGCTCACCGCCGCGGTCGTGCTGATGACGATCAGCGAGATCACCCAGTCCGCGGGCGCGTGGGGGCTCTCGTTCAACCTCGCCGACGAGCGGCGCATGAGCGAGTACCAGTCCCTGTTCGGCTTCGGCCTGAACGTCCAGGAGGTCGTCGGGCCGGTCCTGGTCACCGCGCTCGTGCTGGCCGTGCCGTACGGGCTGGGGTGGCTGGTGCTCGCGGCCATCGTCCTCCTGCCGGTCGGGGTGGCCACCCGGCTGCTGCACCGGTGGGCTCCCGCGGGAGGAACCGCATGATCCCCGACACCGTGGCCGCCCGGTTCGCCCGGCAGGTCGCCCTCCGTCCCGACGACGAGGCCGTGGTCAGCGCCGCCGGCCGGTGGAGTTACGGCGAGCTGGCCGCGGACGTCGACCGCGTGACCCGGTTCCTCGTCGAACGCGGTGTCGGGTGGGAGGTCCACGTCGGGGTGCTGCTCCCGCGCAGCTACGAGCTGGTCGTGTCGATGATGGCCGTGCTCGCCGCGGGCGGCGTCTACGTACCGCTCAACCCGTCCCTGCCGGACGCCCGGCTGCTCGACCTGGTCGACGTGACGCGGCCGTCGGTCATCCTCACCGCCGACGGCCGGACGCTGTCCGACCTCCCGCACGCGGACCTCGCGACCGTGCCACGCGACGGCGACCCGGCGCCGGTGGCGGACCGGCACCACCCCGACGCCGCGGCCTACGTCATCCAGACCTCCGGGTCGACCGGCCGCCCGAAGTGCGTGCAGCTCGAGATGGGGTCGCTGGTCAACCTGCTGGACTGGTGTGCCGGCGCGTGCGGGATCGGGCCGGGCGAGCGGGTGCTGCAGGTGATCGCGTCCAGCTTCGACGCGTCCGTCCGCAGCTACCTGACACCGCTGGTCACCGGCGCGACGCTCTGCCTCTACGACGACGGACCGTTCGACCCGGTCACGCTCACCGACTGGCTCCGGCGGGAGCGGATCACCGTGTTCAACCCGTCGGTGCCCTCGATGTTCTACCCGGTGGTCGAGCTGGCGTCCGCCGACGACTTCCGTCCCCTGGAGTCGTTGCACACGCTCGCGCTCGGTGCCGAGACGCCGGACATGTCCCTGCTGCGGCCGTGGCTCGACTCGCCGCGTTGCCGGGCCCGCGTGCAGAACGTCTACGGCCCGACCGAGGCCGCCGACATCGCCCTGTACGCCGAGCTGGACACGAGCCGGCGATGATCGTGGTGGCCGAGCAGTACGCCGGACCGCCGGGACGGGCGCACGGCGGCTATCTCGCGGGACTGCTCGTCGACCACCTCGGTGATGCCACGGTGACGCTGCTCGAACCGGTGCCCACCGGAGTGCCACTCGTGCTGGAACGCGCCCCGGTCCGCGACCGCGTCTACGCGGAGGGCGAACTGGTCGCGACGGCGACACACCGGGTGCCCCCGATCATCGACGTGCCACCGGTGCCGGAGCGGACAGCCAGGGCCGCGGAGGCCCGCTTCGCCGGGCGCCACGGCCACCCGTTCCCCAGCTGCTTCGTCTGCGGCACCGACCCGGACCGTCCGTTGGCGCTGGACATCGCGCCCGGCCCGGTCGGCGGCGGCCTCGTGGCCTGCACCTGGACCCCGGACCGGTCGCTGGCGGCGGAGGACGGCCTGGTGCCACCGGCGCTCGTCCGCGCGGCACTTGACTGCCCGGGCGGATGGACGCTCGACCCGGTCGCGGAGCCGGTGGTGCTCTCGACGTTCGCGGCCCGGGTGGGCACGGTCCGCGCGGGGGAGTGCCACGTCCTGGTGGCCGCCGCCGAACGGCGCCGGGGCCGGATGGCGGCCGTCCACATCAGCATGTACGCACCAGACGGTCGTCAGACCGGCAGCGCGCGCGCCACCTGGCTCGCCGTTGACGAGGGAGTGAGACATCGGTGACTGCCCCGAAGATCGAGGACGTTCTCCCGCTGACCCCGCTGCAGCAGGGACTGCTGTTCCACTCCGAGCTCAGCACGGGCGAGGAGGACATCTACACCGTACAGCTCGAGGTGGTCCTGGACGGGCCGTTGCGGGCCGACGACCTGTGGGCGGCGGTGGACGCGCTCCTGCAGCGCCACGCGGCACTGCGCGTCACGTTCCGTCGCCGCCGCAACGGCGACCCGGTGCAGGTCGTGACCAGCGGCGTGCGGGTGCCCCGCCGGGTGGTCGACCTCTCCGACCGCCCGGCTGACGCGGTGGAGGTGGCCGCCGCCGACCGCGCGGAGACTTTCGACCTCGCGCGGGAGCCAGCGCTGCGTCTCACGCTGCTGCGTCTGGGCCCGGAGCGGCACACGCTGATCGTCACGAGCCACCACATCCTGCTCGACGGCTGGTCGATGCCGTTGCTCGTGCGGGAGCTGACCGCACTGCACGCGGTGTACGCCGACGGCGGCGCGCCCTCGCCGGCGGAAGCGGCGCACCGGGCGGGGCTGCCACCGGTCACGCCGTACCGGGACTACCTGCGCTGGCTCGGCTCCCGTGACGACGCCGCCGCGGCTGCCGCGTGGTCCGACGAGTTGGCCGGGTTGCACGAGCCGACATACCTGGTGCCGATCGAGCGTGGCCGGCCGAGGCCGATCCATGTCGAGACCACCCTGCCGTTCGGCGGCCGACTCAAGTCCATCGCCCGCGAGCACGGCCTCACCATCAACACCGTGCTGCAGGTCGCGTGGGCGGTGGTGCTCGGCCGGCTGACCCGCCGCGAGGACGTCGTGTTCGGCGCGACGGTGTCCGGGCGTCCGCCGGAGCTGGCCGGCGCCGACCGGATGCTGGGGCTGTTCATCAACACCCTGCCGGTCCGGGTACGGGTGCGGGACGCGGCCTCGTTGCTGACCACCGCCACCACCCTTCAGCAGCGGTGGGTGGCACTGCGCGAGCACGGCCACCTCGGTCTGTCGGAGATCCGCCGGGCGACAGGGGTCGGCGACGTGTTCGACACGCTGCTGGTGTTCCAGAACTTCCCGACCGCCCGGGACGGCGAGTCGGCAGGAAGCGTGAAGGTCGTCGACGTCACCGGCCACGACGCGACGCACTATCCGGTGAGCCTCGTCGTCGACGCGTCGGAGGAGATCACGCTGAGGCTCACCCGCCGGGACGGGGCCGTCGTGCCCGGTGGACCGGAGGAGTTGCTGGCCAGGGTGAGTCGGATCCTGGAGGCGTTCGCCGACGACCCGCATCGCCGGATCGGGGATCTCGACCTGTTGTCGTCCGCCGAACGTGACCTGCTGCTGGGGGAGTGGATCAGCACCGGACTCGACCGCGCCCGGGTGGTGCCGGGCAGCCTGCCGCCGATCGGGCGCCCCATTCCGAACGCCCGCGCCTATCTGCTCGGCCCCGGACTGCACCTCATGCCGCCCGGCGTGACCGGAGAGCTGTACCTGGCCGGTGCCGGAATCGCCCGCGGCTACCTGGGCCAACCCGCGCTGACCGCGGAGCGGTTCCTGCCCGACCCGTTCGGCGAGCCGGGCAGGCGCATGTACCGCACCGGCGACCTGGGGCGTTGGCGCGAGGACGGGCAGATCGAGTACCTGGGCCGGGTCGACCACCAAGTGAAGATCAACGGGTTCCGGGTCGAGCCCGCCGAGGTGGAGGCACAGCTGGTCGAACGGGCCGACGTGCACCGAGCCGTGGTCGTGGTACGCGAGGACGTGCCCGGGGTGCGGCGCCTGGTCGCCTACGTCGTCGCTGCGCCCGGCGCGCGGACGTCGACTGGCGAGTTGCTCGCCGGCCTGCGGGAGCGGCTGCCGAACTACCTGGTGCCCGGCGCTGTCGTGTGGCTGGACAAGATCCCGACGAATGCCCACGACAAGGTCGACCGGGCAGCGCTGCCCGCTCCCGAGTACGGCGCGGTGGCCCCCTCGCGGGGCGGGCGTTCGCCCGCCGAGCAGTTGATGTGCGACCTGTTCGCCGAGGCACTTGGCCGCAGCCGGGTCGGCGTGGACGACGGCTTCTTCGATCTGGGTGGGCACTCGCTGCTCGCCGCCAAGCTGGTCAACCGGATCAGGGCCGTCTTCCGTACGGAGATCGGCATCCGGGACGTGTTCCAGATTCTCACGCCGGCCGGGTTGGTCCGCCGGATCCGTGAGTTGGCCGGTGCGCCGGTGCGGCCCCCGTTGGTGGCCAGTGGTGTGGTGGGTCGGGTGCCGTTGTCGTTTGCGCAGCGTCGGTTGTGGTTCATCGATGAGTTGAACGGGCCGAGTGCGGTCTACAACATCCCGGTGGCGTTGCGTCTGGATCGTGATCTGGATCCGGAGGTTCTGGCGGCGGCGTTGGCGGATGTGGTGGGTCGGCATGAGGCGTTGCGGACGGTGTATCGGACCGTCGACGGTGAGCCGTATCAGGTGGTTCTTGATGATGTGCGGCCGGTGTTGACTGTTCGCGATCTGGCGCCCGGTGAGGTGTCCGAGGCGGTGGAGTCGGCGGCGGGGCATGTCTTTGATCTGGCCGACGACGTCGTCTTGCGGGCCTGGTTGTTGCGTCCCGTTGGTGCGGCCCAGGTGCTGGTGGTGGTGATCCATCACATTGCCGGGGACGGTGCGTCGGTGGGGCCGCTGTTGCGGGATGTCGCTACGGCGTATCAGGCGCGGGCGGTTGGTGAGGCGCCGGGTTGGGCGCCGTTGCCGGTGCGGTATGTGGACTACACGTTGTGGCAGCGGGATCTGCTTGGTACCGCCGATGATCCGGAGAGTCTGCTGTCCCGGCAGTTGGGTTTCTGGCGGGCGGCGTTGGCTGGTGCGCCGCAGGTGTTGGAGTTGCCCACGGATCGGCCCCGCCCGGTGCAGGCGAGTCACCAGGGCGCTGTGGTGCCGTTCGCGCTGGACGGCGGGACCCACGAGGCGATGCTTCGGCTCGCGCGCGCTGCCGGGGTGTCGATGTTCATGCTGCTCCAGGCGGCCCTGGCGACGATGTTGTCCCGGATGGGCGCCGGCACCGACATCCCGATCGGCACGGTCGTGGCCGGACGGGGCGACGAGGCGCTGGACGACGTGGTCGGCTTCTTCGTGAACACCCTCGTACTACGCACCGACGTCTCGGGCGATCCCAGCTTCACCGACCTGTTGACCCGGGTCCGCGAGACCGATCTGGCCGCCTACGACAATCAGGATCTGCCCTTCGAACGCCTCGTGGAGGAACTCAACCCCGGCCGCACCACCGCACACCATCCCCTTGTGCAGGTGATGCTGCTTCAGGAAGGCGACGGCGACCCGGCACCCTCAGCGGGCGGGCTGGGCGGCAACGAGGTGTCCTTCCGGGCGGGGGTGTCGAAGTTCGATCTGACGTTCGCCTTCTTTGAGTCTCACGGCCCGGATGGTCGGCCGGCCGGCGTCGTCGGCGGGGTCGAGTACGCGGCCGACCTGTTCGACGAGGCGACCGTCACCGGGCTCTGTGCGATCCTCGCTCGGTTGGTTGCGGCGTTGGTGGCTGAGCCGGAGGTGCCGGTCGGTCGGCATGAGTTGCTCACGGTCGCGCAGCGTCGCGAGTTGGTGGAGGCCTTCAACGAGACGGGTTCTCCTGGGCCGGACGTGCGGTTGACCGAGGCGTTCGCCCGGCAGGTCGCTGCTGGTCCGGATCGGGTCGCGTTGGTCGACGGCGATGTGCGGATGACGTACGCGCAGTTGGATGTGGCCGGTGACCGGCTGGCGGGGCGGTTGGTGGCGGCTGGTGTGCGGCGTGGCGACGTGGTGGGTGTGCTGTTGGAGCGGGGCCTGCCGATGGCGGTGGCCATGCTCGCCGTGCTGCGTGCCGGTGCCGCGTACGCCATGCTCGATCCGGACTTTCCCGATGCCCGGCTGGCCGCGATGGCCGAGGACGCCGGGCTGGCCGCGCTGGTCACCGACGAGAATCTGGCGGGTCGGCTCGCCTGTGCGGGCCCGTCCGTGCTGGTCGACGAGGCCGCCGTCTGGGACGGGCGCTCGTCCTTGCCGACGGGCAGGACGGCGCCGGACGGCGCCGTGGATCCGCTGGTGGTGGCGGGTGGTCCTGGTGATGGGGCTTGTGTGATGTTCACGTCGGGTTCGACGGGTCGGCCGAAGGGGGCGTTGGCGTCGCATCGGGCGATTGTCGGCACTGTTCTGGGGCAGGATTTTGTTGATTTTGGTTCGGGGCAGGTGTGGTTGCAGTGCGCGCCGGTTTCCTGGGATGCGTTCGCGTGGGAGTTCTGGGGTCCGTTGTTGAACGGGGCGGTGTGTGTGTTGCATCCGGGTCAGCGGCCGGAGCCGGCGCGGATCGCGGAGTTGGTTGCTCGTCATGGGATCACGACGTTGTTCCTGTCGACGGGGTTGTTCAATCTGATGCTCGATGAGTTTCCGGATGCGTTGGCCGCTGTCGGGCAGGTGATCACCGGTGGTGAGGCGGCTTCGGTGGAGCATCTGGCCCGGGCCTGTCAGTTGTCGGGGTTGCGGTTGGTGCATGCCTACGGTCCGGTGGAGAGCATGATCTTCACGAACTGTCATCGGATCGAGGCGCCTCCGTGGCATGCGCCGGTGCCGGTTGGCAGGCCGTTGGTGAACCGTCGCTGTTATGTGTTGGACGATCGGTTGCGGCCGGTTCCGGTCGGTGTCACGGGGGAGTTGTATGTCGCGGGCAGCGGGCTGGCGGATGGTTATCTGCGTCAGGCCGGGTTGACGGCTGAGCGGTTCGTCGCGGATCCCTTCGGTGGTGCGGGTGCGCGGATGTATCGCACGGGTGATCTGGCGCGGTGGACGCGCGACGGCGCGGTGGAGATCATCGGTCGGGCCGACGACCAGGTGAAGATCCGGGGGTTCCGGATCGAACCCGGTGAGGTCGCCGCGGTGCTCGCCCGCCAGCCCGGAGTCGGTGGAGTGGCCGTCGTGGTCCGCGAGGACCGACCGGGCGAGAAGCAACTCGTGGCGTACCTGACCCCGGCAGCCGGCGCGCGGTCGGATCTCGCGGTGGCCGACCTACGCCGCGCCGCCGCCGAAACACTACCGGCCCACATGGTGCCCGCCGCCTTCGTGCTACTCGACCGGCTACCACTGACCGCCAACGGCAAACTAGACAAGACAGCACTACCCGCCCCGGAGTTCCGGGTGGGGGTTTCCTCGCGGGCGGGGCGTACTCCTGCCGAGCAGTTGATGTGCGAGCTGTTCGCGGCGGTGCTTGGTCGCAGTCGGGTCGGCGTGGACGACGGCTTCTTTGACCTGGGTGGGCATTCGTTGCTCGCGGCGAAGTTGGTGAATCGGATCAGAGCGGCCTTCGGAGTGGAGATCGGGATCCGTGACGTGTTCCAGATGCTCACTCCGGCGGGGTTGGTCCGCCGTGTCCGTGAGTTGGCTGGTGTGCCGGTGCGGCCGCCGTTGGTGGCCAGTGGTGTGGTGGGTCGGGTGCCGTTGTCTTTCGCGCAGCGTCGGTTGTGGTTCCTTGATGAGTTCAATGGGCCGAGTGCGCTGTACAACATTCCGGTGGCGTTGCGGTTGGATCGTGAGCTGGATCCGGAGGTTCTGGCGGGGGCGTTGGCCGATGTGGTGGGTCGGCACGAGGCGTTGCGGACGGTCTACCGGACTGTTGACGGTGAGCCGTTCCAGGTGGTGCTTGATGATGTCCGGCCGGTGTTGACGGTGCGGGATCTGGCTGCCGACGAGTTGTCCGAGGCTGTGGACGCGGCGGCGGGTCATGTGTTTGATCTGGCGGATGACGTGGTGTTGCGGGCGTGGTTGTTCCGTCCGGTCGGTGGGGCTCAGGTGTTGGTGGTGGTGCTGCACCACATCGCTGGTGATGGTTGGTCGATGGTGCCGTTGTTGCGGGACATCTCGGCGGCGTATGAGGCGCGGGTGGCTGGCCGGGCGCCGGGTTGGGCGCCGTTGCCGGTGCGGTATGTGGACTACGCGTTGTGGCAGCGGGATCTGCTCGGTGATGTCGATGATCCGCAGAGCATGTTGGCCCGGCAGCTTGAGTTCTGGCGGGTGACGCTGGCTGGTGCGCCGCAGGTGCTGGAGTTGCCGGCGGATCGGGCGCGTCCGGTCCGGGCGACTCATCGGGGGGCGGTGGTGCCGTTCGCGTTGGACGGTGAAGCCCACGAGGTGGTGTTGCGGACGGCTCGTGCTGTCGGGGTGTCGGTGTTCATGGTGTTCCAGGCCGTGTTGGCGACCCTGCTGTCCCGGACGGGTGCTGGTACCGACATTCCGATCGGCACGGTTGTGGCTGGTCGTGGCGACGAGGCCCTGGATGATGTGGTTGGGTTCTTCGTCAACACTCTGGTGTTGCGTACTGACGTCTCTGGTGATCCGACGTTCGCGGATCTGCTGGTTCGGGTGCGGGATGTCGATCTGGCTGCTTTCGACAATCAGGATCTGCCGTTCGAGCGTCTCGTCGAGGAGCTGAATCCCGTTCGTTCCCCCGCGCATCATCCTCTCGTGCAGGTGATGTTGTTGCAGGAGGGTGATGGCGGTTCGGCGTCGCCGGCGGGCGTGTTGGCCGGTGATCAGGTGTCGTTTCGGGCGGGGGTGGCGAAGTTTGACATGACGTTCGCTGTCTCCGAGCAGTATGACGTGTCTGGTCGGCCGGCTGGGATCGTCGGTGGCGTCGAGTATGCCGCTGATCTGTTCGATGAGGCGACTGTCGTCGGGTTGTGCGCGATTTTCGTCCGGTTGGTCGCGGCGTTGACGGCCGAGCCGGAGGTGCGGATCGGTCGGCATGAGTTGCTCACCGCCGGGCAGCGTCATGAGGTGTTGGAGGTTTTCAACGCCACCGGTTCTTCGGGGTCGGATCTGCGGGTGACCGAGGTGTTCTCCCGGTGGGTCGCCGCTGGGCCGGACCGGGTCGCGGTGGTGGATGGTGAGGCCCGGATGACGTACGGCGAGCTCGACGCGGCGGGTCATCGGCTGGCCGGGCGGCTCGTGGCGTCCGGTGTGCGCCGTGGGGACGTGGTGGGTGTGCTGCTGGAGCGGGGCCTGCCGATGGCGGTGGCCATCCTCGCCGTGCTGCGTGCCGGAGGCGCGTACGCCATGCTCGATCCCGAGTTCCCCGACGCCCGGCTGGCCGCGATGGCCGAGGACGCGGCGTTGGCCGCATTGATCACCGACAACGACCTGCTCGCTCGGGCGGTCACCGGCGGTTTCGCCGAACCGGTGGTGTTGGTGGATGCGGAGGGGGGCGGGTCCTCGGTGGATCCGCTGGTGGTGGCGGGTGGTCCTGGTGATGGGGCTTGTGTGATGTTCACGTCGGGTTCGACGGGTCGGCCGAAGGGGGCGTTGGCGTCGCATCGGGCGATTGTCGGCACTGTTCTGGGGCAGGATTTTGTTGATTTTGGTTCGGGGCAGGTGTGGTTGCAGTGCGCGCCGGTTTCCTGGGATGCGTTCGCGTGGGAGTTCTGGGGTCCGTTGTTGAACGGGGCGGTGTGTGTGTTGCATCCGGGTCAGCGGCCGGAGCCGGCGCGGATCGCGGAGTTGGTTGCTCGTCATGGGATCACGACGTTGTTCCTGTCGACGGGGTTGTTCAATCTGATGCTCGATGAGTTTCCGGATGCGTTGGCCGCTGTCGGGCAGGTGATCACCGGTGGTGAGGCGGCTTCGGTGGAGCATCTGGCCCGGGCCTGTCAGTTGTCGGGGTTGCGGTTGGTGCATGCCTACGGTCCGGTGGAGAGCATGATCTTCACGAACTGTCATCGGATCGAGGCGCCTCCGTGGCATGCGCCGGTGCCGGTTGGCAGGCCGTTGGTGAACCGTCGCTGTTATGTGTTGGACGATCGGTTGCGGCCGGTTCCGGTCGGTGTCACGGGGGAGTTGTATGTCGCGGGCAGCGGGCTGGCGGATGGTTATCTGCGTCAGGCCGGGTTGACGGCTGAGCGGTTCGTCGCGGATCCCTTCGGTGGTGCGGGTGCGCGGATGTATCGCACGGGTGATCTGGCGCGGTGGACGCGCGACGGCGCGGTGGAGATCATCGGTCGGGCCGACGACCAGGTGAAGATCCGGGGGTTCCGGATCGAACCCGGTGAGGTCGCCGCGGTGCTCGCCCGCCAGCCCGGAGTCGGTGGAGTGGCCGTCGTGGTCCGCGAGGACCGACCGGGCGAGAAGCAACTCGTGGCGTACCTGACCCCGGCAGCCGGCGCGCGGTCGGATCTCGCGGTGGCCGACCTACGCCGCGCCGCCGCCGAAACACTACCGGCCCACATGGTGCCCGCCGCCTTCGTGCTACTCGACCGGCTACCACTGACCGCCAACGGCAAACTAGACAAGACAGCACTACCCGCCCCGCACCAGGACCGGCACTCCGGACGGGCCCCGAGGACCCCGGACGAGCGGCTGATGTGCGACCTCTTCGCCGACGTCCTCGGAGTCGCCACGGTCGGCCTCGACGACGGGTTCTTCGACCTCGGGGGTCACTCGCTGCTGGCCGCCCGGCTGGTCAACCGGATCCGCGGCACCCTGGGCCGCGACATCGAGGTCCGTGACCTGTTCGAGCGGCCCACCGTCGCCGGGCTCCTCGGCGAGGGGCGGGGCGCGAACACGCTCGGCGTACTGGTGCCGCTGCAACCCGCCGGGGCGCGCCGCCCTCTGTTCTGTGTGCATGCCGGCCTGGGGATGAGCTGGTCGTACGCCGGCCTGGCCCGACACCTCGGCCCCGACCAGCCGATCTACGGCCTGCAGACCCGGGCGCTGACGGTGCCCGGCTACCAGGCGGCAAGCCTGCCGGAGCTCGCTGCGGAGTACCTCGACGAGATCCGGCGGGTGCAGCCGCACGGCCCGTACCGGCTGCTCGGCTGGTCCTTCGGCGGAGTCGTCGCGCACGCCATGGCCGTTGCCGCGGAGCAGGCCGGCGAGGAGGTCGAGTTACTGGCCATGATGGACGCCTACCCGGTCTCCGCCGAGGAGGCGACCCGGCCGCGCAGCGAGCGCGAGACCATGCTGATGCTCATCGGCGACGAGCCCGGTGACCTGCCGGACGAGCTCCTCGACCGGTACGACCCCGAGGTGGCGGTCGAGGTGTTGCGCCGCCGTGACCCGGCCCTCGCCAGCTTCACCCGGGAGGAGGTCCGGGCGCTGGTTCTCGCCGCCGTCAACCACGCCGACATCATGGCCGCCCACCGGCCGGTGGTTTTCTCCGGCGATCTGCTGTTCTTCTCCGCGGACCGGGCCGGAACCGACGAGGACCTGTCAGCGACGCTCTGGGGGGAACACCTGCGCGGCACCATCGAATGCCACCCCACAGGCGCCACCCACCATCGCATGACCGAGCAGGAACCGCTCGCGAAGATCGGCGCGATCCTCGCCGCCAGGCTCACCCGAGAATCGTGACGGCGACCGAAGACCGAGAAAGGAAACGACATGGCAAATCCGTTCGACGACGAGAACGGCACGTTCCTGGTCCTGACCAACGCGGAGGGTCAGCACAGCCTCTGGCCCGTCTTCGCCGCCGTACCCGCTGGCTGGCAGACTGCCTTCGGGCCGGCCGGGCGGGCGGAGTGCCTGGCGTACGTCGAGGCCTCATGGACCGACATCCGGCCGAAGAGCCTCCTGGAGCCCCACGCATGACAACTCCTGACCCCACGTTCCGGCAGGAGCGTCCGCTCGGGCGTGTGCAACAGGTGCGCCATGACGGCGTCCGACGTGTTCGGACCGCCGACGGTGGCGGATGTCGGTCGGTGATCAGGGGCAGCCACTCGTCGCGGAGCCGGGTGGCAGCGTGGGCGTGTCCGCGGTGCCGAGGACGTATCCGTCAGCCCTGACGCCGTCGTCGAGGAGGGACACCAGGTCGGGGATCGAGGTGGGGTGGCCCCGCCGGGCTGGGGGAGGGTGGCGACGAGGGTACGGATCGCCGGTGGCTCAGTGCGAGGCCGAACTCGCTGCGCAGGACTGCGGCGTACTCCTCGTCGGTGAGGGACCCGGCGCACGTGTGATTCGTCCGTGTTCACCGCGTGCGGATTGTTCGGTCAGCCGGCTCGGAACTTCTCAGTGCCGAGGAGCGACACGTTCCCGGATCACCGAGAGTTATTTTCAACTGCCTTTCGCTGGTGGGGACGTTTGACTGCTGCCGCAAATACCCAAGGGCCTTGCCTCGTGCGCTCCGGCGCCCATATCGTGAGGATCGGGCGCGCTTGGCAGGCTGCCGAGTTCTGCTTCCCCACGTCCGTGCAAGCCGACGAAAGGGCAGAGGAAATGCTGGTAGAAAGCCTGCGCGTGCCACCGAAGATCCGCAGGATGCGGATCGCCATGCTCCTTGCTGCTCTCACCCTGAGCGGCACCGCTGCGACAGCCAATGCCGGGCCCGCGCACGCGGACAACAACATTCCGTGGGACGGGGCGCTGTGCCAGGCGATGGAGAACATCCAGTTCTACAACATCCGGCATGAGCCAAGCTACACCGTGCAGAGGGGTGAGCTGATACGCGTGGACGACTTCATGGGATACCACGAGGTATGGGCTCAGGGCCACGGGGAGGGGCATTCCAGCAGGTGGTTCTACTGGCGGCACTCCAACGGGGCATTCCGGGTCGAGCATTGCCGCTAGCGGTACCCGGAATTGGCCGAGGCCAGCCCGAAACGGACGGCAACTCACCGCCGGTCGATCCTCGACCGGCGGTGAGCGGCCCGAGCGCCAGAAACGCGTTCCGGGTGCCGCAGCCGATGATGACGTACTACTGCGTCTCGGCTGGCATCTGCCATAAGTGAAGCTTCCCGTTGCTGAAGTCATGATCGCCGAGCGGTCACCGGGAATGGTCCGGGCGCCCTGCCGACCGTGGTCGGCGTCCCGGCCGTCCGCTGGCGGTGGACGGCCGGGTGCCCGTCGCTACCGCGCTTCGAGCTCCAGGCGCGGCCAGTCGGCGAGGTCGCGTAGCAGCTGCCGGTCGTGGGTGGCGACCACGACGGCGGCGCTGGTGTCGCGGATCGCGTCGGTCAGGTCGTCGACCAGCGCCGACGACAGATGGTTGGTCGGCTCGTCGAGCAGGATCAAGCTCGGCCGCCGGGCAAGCGCCAGCGCCAGGTCGAGGCGTCGCCGCTGGCCCTGTGACATCCGACCGACCGGTGTGCGCATCGCGTGGGAGTCCAGCAGCCCGAGGGCCGTGAGCGGAACGGCGTCGGCGTCGCGGAGCGCCCCGCTGGCCACCAGCCGCCCCACGAGGCCGGCGTACACCTCGCGGGCGGTGAGAGCCGGGTTCTGCTCGGCGGTCTCCTGGGTGATCAGGGCGATCCGTGCCTCCTTCCCCACCCGGACGTGACCGCGGGTGGGTTGGAGGGTGCCGGCCAGCACTGCGAGCAGGGTTGACTTGCCGGCACCGTTCGCTCCGGTGACGAGCATTCTGTCGCCGCCGTCGAGACTGAGGTGGGCCAGCCCCGCGAGGCGCCCGTCGACGGCGACGCCGTGGGCACGCACCTGCGGTGCACCCGGCCGGACGCCCGGATCGGGCCACCGCGACGTCGGCGGCGGTTCCGGCACGTCGATGCGGTGCGCCGCCAGGGCATCCCGCTGACGATGCAACGCCTGCACGACGCCCGGCGCGCGGGACTGGCGCTGGTGCTTGCCGGTCCCCTTGTCCGGCCGCCAGCCGGTGGAGAGGCGGTCGCGGGCCTTCGACACCGCGTCCTGCAGCCGCCGGTGCTCGGCCTGCTGCTCCTCGTATTCCTGCTGCCAGCGCTCCCGTTCGCCACGTCGGGCGTCCTGCCAGGAGTCGTAGCCTCCCGCGTACAGCCGCGGCCGGCCGTCCCGGGTCGGGTCGAGGTCGAGGAACCGGTCGGTGACGTCGCGTAGCAGCGCCCGGTCGTGGCTCACCACGGCGAGGCCGCCGTCGTGCTCGCGCAGCCGGTTGGTCAGGAAGTCCAGCCCGCCGGCGTCGAGGTGGTTGGTCGGCTCGTCGAGCAGCAGCAGGTCGTGCCGCGCGCCGAGCAGACACGCCAGGCGTACCCGGTAGCGCTGCCCGACCGACAGCGTCGACAACGGCCGGTCGCGGTCCGTGCAGGCGCCGAGGGCTTCCAGGGCGACGTCGACGCGGCGTTCGGCATCCCACGCGTCGAGGCGGATGGCGGCGTCGAGCGCGGCGGCGTAGCGGTCGTCGGCAGCGCTGTCACCCGCGGCCACCGCACCGGTCGCCTCGTCCAGCGCGGCGAGGGCCGCGAGCGACCCGGCCAACGCGTCGGACGTGAGTGTGCCGACGGTCTCACCGCCGCTCGCGGCGAGTTCCTGGCGGGCCAGGCCGATCGTGCCGGCGCGGTCCACGGTGCCCTCGTCGGGCGTGATCAGGCCGGCGAGGACGTGCAGCAGTGTCGTCTTGCCACGGCCGTTCTCGCCGACCACGGCGAGTCGTGACCGGGCGGAGACAGTGACCGTGACGTCGTTCAGGACCCGCCGGGATCCGCGGACGACGGTGACACCAGCGGCGCGCAGGTGGGCGTTGCCGCCCGCCCCGACGGGCATGGACACGGGTTCAGGATTCGGGGTCAGGTTCAACGGTGCTCCGCAGCTCGCAGTGGAGCCGGGCAGCGTCAGGTGGCCGCCCGGCGGGAACCGGGACGGCGCGCGCGAAACCAGCAGACAGGGGACGCGCCGCCGTCAGCGGGCGGAGCGGACCTTCTGCGACCAGATACCTCGTGCCACGATGGTGACGTTAGCAGGGCGGCCGCCCCGGTCCCGTCCGAATTTCGCCCGGTCGTGCCGCGGGCGACCGGAACACCGTCGCACCGGTCGGGGTGGTTGTCCGGGACGCCCGGTCGGATCCTGGCCGGCCGCGGTCCGCGACCTGAAGAGGTCTCGCCGAGGGATCTCAGGAATCGGCCCGTTGGAAGTGCCAGACGACCATTGCGGGGACTCCGGCGTTGGCGGCGCGCGCCGCCTCGGGCACCAGTTCAGCCAGACACCACGGCCAGAGGTCCCAAGCCGCTACGGCCTCGGACGTCATCGCGGGGGTCGGCGGCCGGGAACGGTCCCTCGCCGGCAGGCGGGGTTCCTCGCAGCGTCGCGGTTGCAGGCCCACCGGCAGGGCGGCGCGTAGGTAGTCGCCGAGCAGGTGGCGATAGGTGACGAGGCGCCCTGGTCGCCCGCTCGGGTCGCGCAGGGTGGGAATGGAGCCGCGCGCCACCGCCTCGGGGTGGACGTCGGAGATCACCAGATGACCACCCGGGCGCAGCACCCTGGCGAACTCCGCCACCACCGCGTCGAGTTCGGGAACATGCGTCAGTGCCAAGGCACAGACGATCAGGTCCACCCGGGCGTCGGCCAGCGGGAGTTGGCGCAGATCGCCAAGCAGGAACTCGCCCTGCGGCACACGGGCGCGTGCCCGCGCGAGCATGTCGGGGGAGCTGTCCACGCCGGTCACCCGATGGCCCCGGTCCGCCAGGCGCCGGGCGTACCGGCCAGTGCCGCAGGCGGCGTCCAGCGCGACACCCGTCGGCAGCGTGTCGAGGATCTTCCCGACGAGAGGTCCGTCGATGTCGAACGCCGCGTTGTCGACGTCGTCGTACGTTCTCGACCACAGCCGATAGCCCTCGACCGTGTCCACCCGGTCGACGTCCACGGCTGCGCCCGACAGCACCTCGTTGTCGAGTAACCCGCGGATCTCGGCGATTCGAGACTCCACGAAGTCGCGGTCGTGTTCGCCGGTGAAGGCGCGCAGCAGGGCGAGGCCCTCAAGCCCGAGCAGGTAGGCCAACGGATGCTCGTGAATCATCGGCCCAGACGTTAGCGCTGCCTGTCCGGACGTGCCACCGAATTGGATGAGCCGACCACCCGACGCTCGGGTGTCGACGAGCGGCGCCAGCCGCCGGGGGCCGCTCCAGGGGCGCGGAGATCGCCGGGCCGCGCGCGACGGGCACGTCCGCCGGGCGGGGCGGGGCGTGTCCGTCGCGCCGCTGCGGGTGAGGAGCCCGCCGCACGCCTGTCCGCGTTCGCGGCCTCGCAGCGGTGGCCGAGGCCGCTGGCGAGTTCGCCCGGGCCGGTCCGGTCGGCCGGTGTGTCGGTGCTCATCCGCCCTGTGGGCCGCGGCGGGCGTACTTGGCGCGGAACTTCTCGACGCGGCCGGCGGTGTCGAGCAGGCGCTGCCTGCCGGTCCAGAAGGGGTGGCTGGCGGCGGAGATCTGGACGTCGATGACGGGGTAGGTGTTGCCGTCGGTCCATTCGATCGTCTGGTCGCTGGTGGCGGTGGAGCGGGTGAGGAAGGCGAAGTCCGCGTCCTTGTCGCGGTAGACGACGGGCCGGTACTCGGGGTGGATGCCGGGCTTCATGCGGGCTACGCTCCTCGGGTTCCGGTGTCGGTCAGTTCCTCGGTGCTGAGCGGGAAGCAGCCGGCGAACGGGTCGTGGTAGGTGCGCCAGGTCTCCTCGCCGTCGGCGAGTTCGGCGTCGGTGAGCAGGCAGCGGGCGAGGGTGCGGTGCAGCTCGGCGGGGTCGATGTCGAGGCCGATGAAGACCAGGTGCTGGTGCCGGTCTCCGTAGTAGGGGTCCCAGTCGAGGGCGGCGGCGAGGCGGCGCTGGTCGTCGACGTGTTCCCAACCGTTCTCGGGCAGGCTGGCCAGCCAGTGCCCGAGGGAGCCCATGGCCAGACCGCCGCCGGCGAACTCCCAGGCCACCGCCGTGTCGGGCTGGCTGGCCAGCCAGAGGTGGCCCCGGGAGCGGATCATCTCGGCGTTGACCTCCTCCAGCACGTCGTGCAGCCGCTGCGGATGAAACGGGCGGCGGGCCCGGAAGACGGTGGAGACCACCCCGCAGTCGGACTCCGGCTCGTGCGCACCCAGCGCATAGCCCCGCAGGCCCCGGGCGAGGATGCCGGGGGTCTCCGGCCGGTGCCGGTGGGTGCGGCGAAGCTGGCGGGTGAGCGCGGTCGCGTCGACGAACTCCCCGTCGACGCTGAAGTGAACCGCCCACGGCGCCATCCGTCGCAGCAGGACCGCCATCCGGCTGGTGTCGAATGCCCCGTCCCGGGACTGCCCCCAGAGCAGCAGGGTGTCGGCGTACTCGATCTGGCGGACCACGACGTCGGCGAGGGCGCGGTGGTCGTCCTCGGCGGCCTGGATGCCGAGCGCGGCGAGGTCGTCGGTGCTGGCCAGGCCGTCGAGCAGGTGCTCGGCGTCGAGAACGGTGACGTAGGAGTCGACGCGGATGAGGTCGGTGAACGGCGCGCCGTCGACGAGACAGTGGGCGCAGGCGGCGGCGACCGCCTCGGGTTCCACCGTCTCGGGCAGCATCAGCACCAGGTCGTGGCCGGGGTTGCCGCGGGCGAGCCGGACGAGGGTGGGCAGCACGTCCTCGCGCAGCGCGCAGGAGACGCAGCCGTGCCCCAGCTCGACCCGCTCGTCCTCGACGATGCCGGCGCCGGTGCGGACCACGCGGCGGACCACGCCGTCGCGGACGCCGGCGAGGTCGTGTCGCACCAGCAGCAGCGACTCGTCGGCGGCGAGCAGCGTACGGGCGGCGGCGAAGGTCGCCGCCGGCCAGAACCCGGACAGCACGGTCAGCGACGGGCGGGTGTCGGCGTCGGCTGCAACGGCATGGGGCGGGGCCTGTGGTGACGACGACATCAGGTTCCTCTCGACTTAGCTGAAAACGATTGTCATTATAGGCACATGGAAGCGGTCGAAGCCAGCCGCGAGGCGGGGCCGAACGGCGTCGGGCTCGGCGGGTCGAGGTCCGCGCCGGCGCGGCTCGACTGGTGTCGTCACTCGGCAACTTCCGGGCCCGCCGCGCCGTCGACATCAGCGACGTGTGTCCGATCGTGCGGCTGCGCAGGTACGACCCGGTGGCGCGCCGGCGCGTCGAGTTCCGTGAGGCGCGCTGATGGCCAGGAGGAGCCTGGTCGACAGGCAGGCCCGCCGCGAGGAACTGGTGGCTCGGCACGCGCGAGCACGCGCGGAGCTGAAGCGGCTGGTCGGTCACCCGGACACCGACCCGGACGTACGTGCCGGGGCGGTCCGCCGGCTCAGCCGGCTGCCGAGGGATTCGAGCCCGGTGCGGCTGCGGTCGCGGGACCAGGTCGACGGCCGTCCACGTGGGGTGCTGTCCCGGTTCGGGTTGTCCCGGGTGCGCTTCCGCGAGCTGGCACTACGCGGCGAGATGCCCGGAGTACGCAAGGCGTCGTGGTGACGCCGGATCCTGGAGCTACGACACTCCGGTCGGCGGCACCGTCGTCCTGGCCGCCACCGCCGTCGTCCTCGTCGGCTGGCTGCTCGTCCCGCGACACGGCCCGCTGACCCGGCGCCGGAGGCGTCCGGGCGGGCGGGGGCTCGTCGACGACCCGCCGGACGGCCCTTCGAGGGGGCCTCGGGCCGCGTCGCCGGCCCCCGCCCGGAGTGGCTGACCTGCCACCGGCCACACACCGGTCCTGGTCACGCGTTCTCGGTGCGGAGGGTCTGGATGTGGGCGACGCGTTCGCCGGAGTGGGGGTCTCGGCCGTGCCAGGACCGGTAGTTGTCCAGTACGAGGATGTCGCCCTCGCCGAGGACGAAGCGGGGCAGAGCCGCCTGCGCCCCGGTGACCTCTTCGTCGAGGCGGGCGAGCGCGGTCGTCGTCCGCGCGGCGTGGGGATCGCGGTGCAGGGGGACGGCGCCGTCGGTACGTCGGGTGATGCGCCGGCCGAGCCGGGTGTATTCGACGAGCCTGCCCACCCTCGGTGTCGCGGGGAGGCCCCGGGTGCCGGCCCAGCGGCCGTAGAGGTCGAGATCGACGCCGCGAAGGAAGGCTCGCAGGTCCGCCGGCAGGGAGTCGGTGAAGGCGTGGGCGTCGAGCGCGAAGGATTCTCCACCCGACGGCGCCTGCCTGGCGAGCATCACCAGGACGTGGTCCTCGTTGGGATGCCGTCGCCTCGTCTCGGCGCCAGCCAGGTCGACGACGATGTCGAAGCTGTCGGCGTGCAGGCCGACCGCCCCGCCGTCGACGGAGCGGCGGGTGCGGTGCGGGTAGAGCTCGCGCAGGCCCGTGCCGAACAGTGTGGCCGCCGCGACGGCGAGTGAGTCGGGATGGGCGGGC
This sequence comes from Micromonospora sp. CPCC 205561, assembly GCF_036906775.1. Classification (NCBI taxonomy): domain Bacteria; kingdom Bacillati; phylum Actinomycetota; class Actinomycetes; order Micromonosporales; family Micromonosporaceae; genus Micromonospora; species Micromonospora sp. CPCC 205561. The sequence continues at coordinate 176,379 of NZ_JBAKHV010000004.1, forward strand.
AGGCCGGTCAGCACCACCGCACCGGTCTGCGCCAGCAGCCGGCGGGCTGCAGGGTCGGCGGCGGCGAGACGCTCGGGCACGATCGCGGCGACGGTCATGGCCGCACGCTGAACCGGCGAGACGAAGGCACCAGCGCCGCGGCGGCGGGTGCGGCGAAGCACGCCACCGCGCACGCCGCCAGGACGGCGGCAGCTCCGAAACGGTCGATCGCGGGGGCGATGAGCGCCAGGCCGACGGGCGCGAGACCGTACGACAGGAGGAAGTCCAGCGAGGACACCCGGGCGAGTTTCGTCGGGTCGACCTCGCGTTGCGTGGCGGTGAACCACGGGACGTTGAACAGCTCGATGCCGAGTCCCGCGAGCACGTAGGCCGAGACGAGCAGGACGGGATGCACCGGCAGGAGCAGGCTGAGCGGTACGAACCCGTACAGGGCGAGCCCGGCCAGTGCGGTCCAGCCCTGTGCGGGCGGGTGCCATCGCCCGACCAGCACGGCGCCGGCGAGCGCGCCGAGGGTGTACGCGGTCATGGCGGCGGCGAGCACGGCCCCGGTGTCGTAGCGGTCCCGGCTGACCAGTGGGAGCACCACGCCGGTGGCCGAGTATCCGGTGGCGATGACCGCGGTCAGCGCGCCCAGGCCCGCGAGGAACCAGGGGTGCCGGCGGGCCTCGCGCACACCGTCGACGAACTCCGCCAGGATGCCGGGCCTGGCGGCGGGCGTGTCGGGTCGGCCGGCCCCGGCGGGTGGGATGAGGGCGGCGGCCAGCCACAGGACGCCGACGCCGAGCAGGAGCATCGGAATGGAGACCGCCAGGGCCAGCAGCGCGGTCAGGCTCGGGGCGACCAGGGTCGTGACCCGTACGGCGAGGGTGATCGCGGCGTTGGCCTGCTGCCGTAGTGGCTCGGCGACGACCTCGGCGGTCAACGCCTGGAACGCCGGGCGGCACGCGCCCTGTCCCGCGCCCATCACGGCAGCCGCCACCGCCGCCAGCGCGAGCGACCGATCCAGGCCGAGCACCATCACCGGGGTGGCGAGCGCGCCCGTCAGGCCCGACCAGAACACCACCTGCCGACGCGAGTGCCGGTCGGCGAGCACGCCGCCGACCGGGACGGCGGCGAGGAACCCCACGGTCCGTACGGCCAGCAGTATCCCCAGCTGGACGGCCGTCAGTGAGCGGTCGAGCACCGCCAGACCGAGGATGAACGGCAGGGCCCACGTCGCCATGCCCGAGGCCGTCGTGCCTGTCCACAGCCGAAGGAAGGCCACGCTCCTCAGCACCGAGCGTGGCTCCGGGCGAATCCGAACAGCGTTGTCGAGCGTGCGCATCGATCCTCGACCCCTTGACCTGATAACGATTTTCATTAGAGTAAGCGATCGTAGCGTCGTCTCGTCCCGGAGGTGTCCATGTCACGTCCCACCCGGCTCGGCTTGGCGGTCGTCGCCGTGGCCCTGGCCACCGGCTGCGCCGCCCCGCAGGGCGGTGCGACGCCGGCGGCCTCGGCGGGCACGACGGCGGTCGAGAGCTGCGGCCAGCGGCTGACGTTCGCCAACACGCCGCAACGCGTGGTGGCGTTGGACCAGTCCTCCACGGAGACCCTGTTGGCCCTGGGCGTGCAGGAGCGGATGGCCGGTACCGCCAACCTCAAGACGAAGGTCGCCCCCCGCTACGCCGAGGCGTACGCGAAGGTTCCCGTGTTGTCGCCGAAGGTCCTGACCGCGGAACCGCTGCGTGCCGCCGGCCCGGACTTCGTCGTCGCCTCGTTCAAGGAGCTGTTCACCGCCGACCGGGCGGGGACCCGCGACGAACTGGCCAAGCTCAGCGTTCCGACCTACGTCAGCGCGGTGAACTGCCCCGACGGCGCGACGCCGCCGTTCGAGCGGCTGTTTCGTGACTACCAGAATCTCGGCCGGATCCTCGGCGCGCAGGACCGGGCCGGTCAGCTGGTCGCCGAGCAGCGCGGCGTCGTCGCCGAGGTCGAAGCCACGGCGAGGAAGCGACCCCGGGGTCTGAAGGTGGTTTGGGTCTACTCGGTGTTCAACGGCATCCCCTACGTCGCGGGCCGCGACGGCATGGCCAGCCACATGAGCAGACTCGCCGGCGCGGAGAACGTGTTCGACGACGTCGCCCAGGAATGGCCGGAGGTCTCCTGGGAGGAGATCGCCCGCCGCGACCCCGACGTCATCGTTGTCGGGGACCTGTCCGAGCGCGGCAACCCCGGCGACAAGGCCAGCGAGAAGCTCGCCGTCATGCGGCAGCATCCGGCGGTGTCGAAGCTCGACGCGGTGAGGAACGGCAGCTTCATCGAGCTGCCCGGCATCGAGATGGACCCGTCGGTGCGCACCGTGGACGCGCTGCGCGCGTTCAGCGAAGGGCTTGATCGGATAGCCGGCCGTGGCTGACCCCGCCGCCGTCCTGCTCGACCCGGCGGTGGAGCCGGTCGTCGCGCCGGCTCCACCAGCGCAACCGGCGCCGAACCGTCGCCGCCGGGCGCTGGCGGTGGTGCTGTCTCTGCTCCTCCTCGCCGCCTCGCTGGTCCTCGCGACACGCGTCGGCGCGGGATTGGGGTGGCCGCAGATCGGCCGGGCGGTCGGCGTCCGGCTGGGGCTGCCCGTGCAGCCGCTGCCACCTCTGCTCGACTCCCTGCTGTGGGACCTGCGGGTACCGCGGGTGCTCCTCGCGGCGCTGGTCGGGGCCGCCCTGGCGGTGTGCGGCGCCGCCCTGCAGAGCGTCACCCGCAACGCCCTGGCCGACCCGTACCTGCTGGGGGTCTCCTCGGGCGCCTCGACCGGCGCCGTCGTCGTCGTGCTGCTCGGCTTCGCCGGCTCGCAGCTCAGCGTCGCCGGCGGCGCCTTCCTCGGCGCGCTGGTCTCCTTCGGCCTGCTGATGCTGCTGCTGCGACGCGGCGGGCTGCACTCGATGCGGATCGTGCTGACCGGCGTGGTCGTGGGCCAGATGTTCACCGCGCTGACCTCGCTGATCCTGATGTCCTCCGGCGACGCCGACAGCACCCGCGCGCTGACGCACTGGCTGCTCGGCTCGCTGGCGCCGGCGCGCTGGTCGGCGGTGCTGCTGTGCGCCGTCGCCTGTGCGGTCGGTCTGCTCGTGGTGTGGCTGTGCTCGGCGGCGCTGGACGGATTCGCCTTCGGTGCGGACACCGCCGCCTCGCTGGGCATCGACGTGCGCACCACCCGCGCCGTGTTGCTGGTGACGACCTCCCTGCTCACGGCCGTGGCGGTCGCCGCGGTCGGCGCCATCGGTTTCGTCGGCCTGATCGTGCCGCACGGGGTCCGGCTCCTGGTCGGGCCGCTGCACCGGCTGCTGCTACCGGTCTGTGCGGTGGTCGGCGCGGCGTTCCTGGTCTGGACCGACGCGCTGGCCCGCGTCGCGTTCGCGCCACTGGAGGTGCCGGTCGGGGTGTTCACCGCGCTGCTGGGCGTTCCCCTGTTCCTGCTGGTGCTGCGCAGACGGGGAGAGCTGTGAGGATCCACGCCGAGCGACTGAGCTGGGGAGTTCCGGGCAGGATCATCGTGCGCGACGTGGACCTCACCGTGGAGCCCGGCCAGACCGTCGGACTGATCGGGCCCAACGGCTCCGGCAAGTCGTCGCTGCTGCGCTGCCTGGCCGGCCTGCGTACCCCGACGGCGGGCGCGGTGCGCTACGACGGCGCCGACATCGCGGCGTGGCCGGCCGCCCAGCGGGCGCGCAGGGTCGCGTTCGTGGAACAGACCGCCGACACCGAAAGCGACCTGCGTGTCGCCGAGGTCGCCATGCTCGGCCGAACCTCCTACCGGTCTCGCTGGCGCGCCCCGGACGCCACCGACCGGGCGATCGTGTCCGCCGCCCTCGACCGGCTCGACCTCGCCGCGCTGGCGGACCGGCCGTGGAAGCAGCTGTCCGGCGGGGAACGCCAGCGCAGCCATCTCGCCCGCGCACTGGCCCAACGCACCTGGGGCCTGTTGCTGGACGAGCCGACCAACCACCTCGACGTACGCCACCAACTCGACCTGATGGAACTGGTCGCACGCACCCCGCAGACGGTCGTGGTGGCGCTGCACGATCTCGCCCTCGCCGCCCGCTACTGCGACCGGCTCGTGCTGCTGCACCACGGGACCGTCGCCGCCGACGGTCCCGCCGTCGACGTACTCACCCCCGCACTGCTGCGCGCGGTGTTCGACGTCGACGCCGACATCGGCCGCGACAGCCTCGGCCACCTGAGCGTCGCCTACCGCAGCCCTGCCCGCTGACCCGAGGGAGGACCATGAACATCAGCCTGGCCGACCTGCCACCGGTGTTGCCCGCCGAGCATGTCATCGCCATCAACCAACCGAAAGCCGACCTGCACACCCACCGCGACTACGCCTGGAACGGCATGAGGTTCGACCTGCCGCCCGGTGTCTTCCACCCCGGCGAGACCAGCAGAATGCTGCACCAGCGGCTCCTCGACGGCGACATCGAGACCCGCGGCCGCGTCTACGCCGCGATGGGCGTCGGCGCGGGGGTCGAGGCCGTCGCGGCCGGGCTGCGCGGCGCGCACACCGTCTACGCGCTCGACGTGCACCCCGCCAGCGTGCGGGCCGCCGCTCGGCACTACCGCACCCACGCCGGGGAACGACCCGACACCCGCTTCGTCCCCCTGGTGTCCGACCTGTTCGACGCACTGCCCGAGGGCCCCCGGCTCGACGTCGTGACCTTCAACCCGCCCGCGGTCAGCCAGCCGGTCAGCGACGACCCGGACGTCGTGCGCAACGTCTGCGTCGGTGCCCCCCTGGTCACCCGGTTCCTCGACCAGCTCGTCGACCGCGATCTGCTGGCCGAGCACAGTGAGGTGTACCTGATCCTGTCCAACACCGCCGACCTGCGCACCATCTTCGGCCACGCCATCCGGCGCGGCTTCGCCACGACGGTCCACCACCGCCACGACTGGCACGACGGCGTCGTCACGTTCCTGTTCCGGCTCGCCCAGGGCCAGCGATGACAGCCGTCGACGACCTGGTGACGGCGGTCCTCGACGGCCAGCACGGCCCGGACCCGGCATCCGTCGTGGCCACCAGCGTCTTCTGGGTGCACCACGGCACCCGCCTCGCGGGCGGGAACACCACCTACCGCAACCAGTACGTCCTCGCCCGCGTCGGCACCGCCATCGGCGCGTGTGCCTTCGCCGCCGCCGGGGACGTGGACCCGACGGTGTGTCCGCGGTACTCCGGCGAGCCGGTCGCCCGACTGCTCACCGACGCACCGCCCGCGGTGCGGGTGGCGACCCTCGACGCGTACCTGGCCCACGTGCGTCCGCACCGGGAGTCCGACGCCGAACCCGTCGTACTGCCCAGCGGCACCCCGGAGACGCGGGCGCGGGCACGCGACGCCGCGGTCGCCGGGCTCCTCGACGTCACGCCCGGCGCGAAGGTCGCGTTGATCGGCGTGGTCGACCCGCTCGTGGCCGCCATCCGCGAACGTGGCGCCGAGTGCCTGCCCTGCGACCTCACCCTGCGCACCACCCGGTGGGGTGACCCGGTCACCGCCGACATGCGCGAGGTCCTGGACGTCGCAGACGCGGTCGTCGCCACCGGGATGACCATCGGCAACGGCACCTTCGACGAGATCCTGCACACCTGCCACGACCGCGGCGTACCGCTGATCGTCTACGCCCAGACCGCCAGCGCGGTGGCCAGACACTTCCTCGGCGCCGGCGTCACCGCGCTCTCCGCGGAGCCGTTCCCGTTCTCACAGTTCAGCGCCGAACAGACCGTGCTGTACCGGTACCACGCCCGGTCCTGACCACCTCGAGGGGAAGACGTGGACGAGCACATCAGCGAGACACTCAGCCGGCCCGCCCTGATCCGGCTGGACGACCACACCACCTGCGTACGCTTCGAGACCATGAAGGTGGCCTCCGCGCTCGCCGCCGTACGCCACCTGCTGCACCGAGGCGTCATCGCACCCGGCGACACCCTCGTCGACAGCTCCAGCGGCATCTACGCCCACGCGCTGGCCCTGGCCTGCCACCGCCACGGCCTACGGTGCCACATCGTCGCCTCCACCACGGTCGACAGCACTCTGCGCACCCAGCTGGAGATCCTCGGCGCCACCGTGGAGCCCATGCCACCGACCGCAGACCTGAAGCTGGACCAGGACCGCCGGGTCGCGCGGGTCCAGGAGATCCTCCGCGCGAGGCCGCGCCACCACTGGATGCGCCAGTACCACGACGACATCCACTACCTGGGCTACGGCCCGATAGCCGAACTGATCCGTCGGGAGATCGACGGGCAGCCGCTGACGATCGTCGGCGGGGTGGGGACCGGAGCCTCCACCGGCGCACTGGCCACCTACCTCCGCGACGCCGGCCGCGACGTGGCCCTCGTCGGCGTCCAGCCGTTCGACAGCGTCACCTTCGGCAGCGACCACGTCCGCGACCCCGAGATCATCATCGCCGGCATCGGCAGCGCCATCCCGTTCGCCAACGTCCGCCACACCCTGTACGACACACTGCACTGGATCGGCTTCGACGCCGCACTGGCCGGCAGCATCGCCCTGCTGCGCGGACACGCCATCTTCGCCGGCCTGTCAACCGGCGCCGCCTACCTGGCCGCCCGCTTCGAGCGGCAGGCGGACTCCCGGCGGCACGCCGTGATACTGGCTCCCGACACCGGTCACCGCTACGTCGACGCCGCCTACGCCCGGCACGCCCAGGCACTCACCGCGCACGACCTGCGGCCACACGAGATCACCGAACTGGCTGGCATGAGACTGCCGTGGTCGCGGATGGACTGGAACGCCGCCCCGGCCCCCCGGGCCGCGGCGATCGACCCGGCCCTTCAACCCGCGTCCTGAACGGCGGCAGGTCTGCCTCGTCGGCGCTGTGACATATCGCCCACACCCGGGAGCCGGCGATGCCGACAGCCGATACCTACAGTCGGGCCATGAGCACATCGACGGCACGCGCCCCCGGTCGCGTACGCGTGCGAGCGGTCTACCCCGGCAGCTTCGATCCCTTCACTGCCGGGCATCTGAATGTGGTCGACCGGGCGCGCGACCTCTTCGACGAGGTGGTCGTGCTCGTCGCGGTCAACAGCATCAAGCATCCGGGCGCCGACCAGGAGGAGCGGGCGGCCGCTGTCCGGGCCGTCCTGCCGGTCGAGTGGACCAGCGTCACCGTTGCGGCCTGGAGCGGGTTGACCTCCGCCTACTGCCGTCGCCACGAGGTGGGAGTGATCGTCCGGGGCGTGCGTAACACCACCGACCTGCAGAACGAGTACCAGCTCGCCGCCATGAACCAGTCGCTGGGCGTCCCCACGGTGTTTCTGCCCGCGCGGCCCGAACTGGCCGTGGTGTCCTCGACCGCGGTGCGCATGCTGGGGGAGCGACCTCCGTCCACGCGGCCGTAGCCGGCGTCCGGCCCGCGACGCGTGCGCCGGCCGCGGCCGGTCGCGGTCGACGGGGTCGTCGGCCCGGGACGGGGCAGCGCCGGCGGGATTGCGCAACCGCCCGCGCCGTCGAGGCTCAACGTGCGCCACCGAGGTCGCGACGGTACGTGCGTACGCTGTCACCGTCGGGGGTGGGCCGTTGAGTTGTGGCCTCCCAACCCAACCGCTCGTAGAATCCGGTCGCCCCCAGGGGCCCGGTCGACGTCTGCGCCTCCACCCACATCGCGCCGGCGTCCCGGGCCAGCTCGACGAAACGTTCGACCAGCACGACCCCGATACCGCTCTTGCGCCAGTCCGGCCGCACCGCCAGCGCGGTCATGACCGCCACGCGCGGAGCAGCCCGTGACCCGGCTCGCTCCGGTGCCACCGCGGCCGTCCGGCGGCGCAGCGCCCGGCGCGCCCATGGCCGGACCCGCGTCCGCAGTGCCCGGAGGGCGACCGGGGGCCGGACGAGCAGCGCGACGAGCGCGGCGAGGAAGAGCGATGCCATCGCGCGCCGATCCTTCGCCAGCTCCGCGGTGTAGGCGGCGTGTGCACTGGTACCCAGCACGAATCCGACGACCTCGTCGCGCGGGGCAGCGGTGTCGACGGCGACAACACCCACGCCGTGCGGCGAGTGCAGGAAGGTACGCTGCCAGCGGCGGACGAAGCGGGCGCCGAGCGACGGGAACAGCCCCATCGGGAGCAGCTCGACGTGGGCTCGGGCCATCGCCGGAAGATCCCCAGACCTCGCCGGACGCAGAGCCACGCGGTCCCCGACCCGATCAGCGGCAGGGTCGGCGGCCGGCGGCGCGACGATGCTCCAGCGAAGATCGTCGATCATGCCGCGAGGAATGCGCACGACGTCAACCCCCAGGTGTCAGGGCCAGGCACCCCTGCCCGAGGACCTGACCTTCCCGCTCGCGCGCGGGCCTCGGCAGAGGACCGCACCGGTACCCGCCTCGACCACCCGGGATACCCGTGCCGCCCCGCGTCATGCACCGCCGCTGAGCCCTGCCCGGCGCTGGTGGTTCCTCGACCGCCGCGGCCGTGCCGCGCGGTACGCGACACAAGTGCGGAAACGCCGGTCGCGTGCCGCACCGTCACGCTGCTCGCGTGAGGCGCCCGCCGAGGGGCGTCATCCGCTGGACGGCACCCCGACGGAAGGTGTGGCGGTGCCCGTCCGGCGGGGAGTGGCGGTCGGAGCCGGCGGGTCATGCGGCCGTACCCACGCGTCTGGTGGGGAAACCGTGGACGCGGGCGGCGACCACCACCGCCAGCACCGGCATCAGGAGCACCAGGACGCTCCAGGGAAAGGAGGTGGGACCGAGGAAGTCGAGAAGGATTCCGCCGGCGACTCCGCCGCCGGCCATGGCCGCGTTCCACAGCGTGACGAGCATGGCCTGTGCGGCGTCCGCCGACTCGCCTCCCGCGTCGCCGACGGCGGTCTGCAGGAGCGTGGGAGCGCCTCCCCACCCGAACCCCCACAGCACCACCGCGGCGTAGACCAGCGCGCGGCTGTCGGCCGGCAGGGCCAGGACCGCGGCTGCCACGGCGACCAGGAGGACGCTTGCGATGGTGAGAGCGCGCAGCCGACGGTGGACGTGAGCGCCCACGATCCAGATGCTCAGCAGGCTGGTGACGCCGAAGACCAGAAGTACGAGGTCGGTGGAGCCGCCCATGCCGAGGCCGTCGAGGAAGGTGGCGATGTAGGTGTAGAGAATGGTGTGGGCCAGCACGAAGACCAGGGTGACGAGCAGGACCGGTGCCACGCCGGGGATGTGGAGGGTCCGCAGCATCCGGGTTCGGCGTTCCGGCCGCTGCCCGGGATAGTCCGGGACCGTCGCGGTGATCCACGCCAGTAGGACGACGGTGAGCGCCGTAACGATCAGAAAAGCCGTCTGCCAGTTGAACGCCTCGCCGATGAAGGTACCCGCAGGCACCCCCAGGGAGAGCGCGACCGGAATGCCGGCCATCGCGATCGCGATCGCCTTGCCCTGTAGATGAACAGGGGTCATGCGGCGGGCGTATCCGGCCAGCATCGCCCAGGCCAGTCCTGCGGCGACCCCGGCGACGAAGCGGGCCGCCATCGTCAGGGGATAGTTCGTCGAGACTGCGGTGACCGTATTGGCGAGGGCGAATCCCGCCATCGCCGTCAGCAACAGGCGTCTGCGCCGCCAACCCGCCGTGGCCGCGGCCAGCGGAATCACCGTGAGCGCGGTCCCGAGCGCATAGATCGTCACCGACTGCCCCATCGCGGACCCGCTGACCTCGAGGTCAGCACTCAGCGCGGGCAGCAGACCCGCGGGCAGCGTCTCGGTCAGGCTGGTGATGAAGACGGCCGTGGCCAACGCCAGCAGCGCTGCCACGGGCAGCTTCTGATCCTTGTTCTCGGCAGGGGAGTCCTGCTCGACCTGGTATCCGGTTCTCATCCGCCGTCACCACACGGTTGGGCGGGTGCGGGGCGCCGAGGTGGGCGGGTTCAGGGCGGGCCGCCACTGGTTCGTCATGCCCGTACGGTAAAACCTGACATCAGTGTCAATTTCAAGACGCGAGGCGGGTGGGTGGGGAGTGCGGATAGGTGAACTGGCCCAGCGCACCGGAGTGAGCGAGCGGTCGCTGCGCTATTACGAGCAGCAGGGGCTGCTGACGGCCGAGCGCACTCCCGGCGGCCATCGCGACTATGCCGAGAGCGCGGTCGACCGGGTCATCCGTATCCAGGAGCTCTTCGCCGCGGGAATACGCAGCGCGAAGATCGCACAGCTGCTTCCCTGCATGCGGGACTCGGACGGCGGCCCGTCCGAGATCGCCACGCCGCAGCTGGTCGGTGACCTCGCCACGGAACGAGCCCGTGTCGATCGGATGATCAGCGACCTGATCCGGTCGCGGGAGGTCCTGGACGAGGTGATTGACGCGGCATCGGGCCGAGGCGAGTCGACGGCGAGGCCATGACGACGGTGACCACGAGCACCGGACGGGGCGTCAGCCCGCCGACGCGTGCCCGGAACAGGTCGGTGCCCAACGCTCGAAGAGCCAGGAGTTTCTCATCGCCCCGCGTCAGGCTGGTGGCTGCGCTGGCCGCTCGTTCGGCTGGGCGCACAGTCGCTGGTAGCGCTGCACCGCGAGCAGCACCGCGAGCTGGCCGAGCGCGGTGACGGCGGCGGCGAACTGGTCGAGGTAGAACACCAGGAGGTTCACCACGCTCAGCGAGGTCAGCAGGCCGGCTTGGGCGAGCCGTACGGCGCGTCGGACGACCCCGCGCAGCAGCAGGCCGGCGGCCACGAGGAGCGCGACCCCGACGCAGGTGTCCAGCAGCGCCCGGGCGAGCAGGAGGAGAACGCCGCGGCGGTCCTCGATGTCGACGCGGGTGAACTCGTTGGCGGTGGTCAGCACCTCCCCGGTGGTCCCGTCACGCAGGTCGACGGCGACCGCGACGATCGCGGTGAGGTCGGCGAGAGTGGTCAGGCCCAGCGCGGCGAGGGTCGCGACCAGTACGGCGCGCAGCCGGCCCCGGGTCAGCGCCCGGTCCAGCCAGGCCCGGACGGACGCTGTCAGCCGGGGGAGCCGTCCCGGTCGGTGCTCCCGCAGCGGCAGCACCCCGGGCCGGGTCACCTCCCGCAGCGCTGCGGCCAGCGGCTGCAGACGGTCGCCGGCCGGGTCCGCGGCGGCGTTGGCGAGCCGCCGCCGCAGCTGGGCGCGCTCCCGCTCGCTGAGGCCCTCGTCGACGGCGGCGGTGAGCAGCTCCAGCACGGCGAGCAGCTGCGCACGCGCGCCGCGGGACCGCGCGTCACGTACGTGCACGTACAGCCAGACCGCGAGCAGGAACAGCGCGTACGCGATGGGCGCGGCGGCGGGGAAGAAGTAGTCGTTGTCGGCGGTGATGAACTTGCCGACCTCGTCGATGAACAGTCCCGCGCCGATCCCGGTCAGCAGCGCCGCCCAGACCAGCACGACCCGGCTGACGACGAGTAGCGGGATCAGCGCGGCGAGGAACAGCAGCAGACCACCCCACAGGGCGTGCGCGATGTGCAGTGTCCCACCCCCAGCCCGCGGGTAGCCGGTCAGCGCCAGGAACGCCCGGGTACCCAGGACCGAAGCGGCGAAGCTGACCAACATCAGCAGCATGTGCCGCTCGGCGGCCAGCCGCGGCACCAGACGCCGGGACGACCGACGTCGCAGCGACCGGAGCGACGATGGCTTCATACCGACAGCAAACACCCGGCGGCCACGTGCCGGTGACGCATCCCCGAACTGGTCGCAGCGCCCCGACCTGCCCGGCGACGGGAACCGCGACCGGTCAGCGGGCCCGCTGCCGGAGGTAGCCTGCGGAGGTGAGTGGACCATCCGGCGACTACACGGCCACGCTGCCACGCAAGCGGATGGGCGCGGCGGTGCTGTTCACCGACGCTCTCGGGCGCGCGATGCTGGTCGAGCCCGTCTACAAGGACTACTGGGAGATCGTCGGTGGTTGCGTCGACGCCGACGAGTCACCTCGGCAGGCGGCGGTGCGCGAGGTCAAGGAGGAGCTGGGCAAGCCGCTCGTTCCCGGTCGACTGCTGGTGGTGGACTGGGTGCCGCCGCGGCCCGGTCGCACCGAGGGCGTCATGTTCGTCTTCGACGGCGGCGTCCTCGACGAGGTCGACACCGCGGACATCCGCCTGCCCCCCGACGAGCTGCGCAGCTGGGCCTGGTGCGGGCAGGAGGACATCAGGGTGCGGACGCCGGAGTCGCTGGCCCGCAGGATACTGGCGGCGCTGAGGGCGAAGACCGAGGGCGCGACGTTCGACTTGGAGAACGGCTTCCCCGCGCCCTGACACAGGTTGGACGGTTGCCCGGTGCGGGCCCCGCGACCTGGCTGGTGCGACCCGGTACCGCCGCCGAGGCCCGCCGCCCGACCGGTCGGCGCGCAACCGCGCCCGCTGGGGAGCGGCCGCCTTCCGTCGCGTTCGCTCAACCCCGCACGTGACGATGCCGCGTGCGGTGTGCGCCGTCCGGCGGGCCGGTGCGGTACGCCTAGGCGACGAGCCGCCGTGCGGCCCGCGCGGCTGGTCCGGTCACGACTGCGTCCGCAGGGGGTGGTGGGTGGGCGAGTTGACCGTTTCCGAGTCCGAGTGTGCGGGCGCGGGGCTGCGCCACTCGGCGAGCAGGACAGTCGCGTCGTCCTGCAGTCGGTCGTCCTGGTGTTCGAGGATGGCGTGCACGAGCCGGCGGGCGGTCTCGGGCAGGGGCAGCTGATCGGCGAGCGCTCTGGTGGCGAATTCGACCAGCCGGTGCACGCCGAACGTCTCGCCCTCGGGGGTGCGGGCTTCGATGATGCCGTCGGTGTAGAGCAGCACCTGGTCGCCGGGTTCGAGGGCTTCCTCCACCACCACCGGCGGACGATGGTCGCCCAGGGTGACGGGGAGCGCGGTCGGGGTGGGCAGGATCTTGACGACCTTGCCGGCGCGCAGCACGATCCCGCCGGGATGGCCGGCGGAGATGACCTGCAGGACGCCGGTGCGCTGGTCGAGCTCGGCGAGCACCGCGGTGATCATCCCGTACCGGTCGTGGTGGCGGACCGCCACGTCGATGTGGTGGTAGGTGTCGGTCAGGTCCAGGCCGGTGCGGCGGGCGTTGCGGTAGGCGGCCAGGGCGATGGAGGCGAGCACCACCGCGCGCATCCCGCCACTGGAACCGTGTCCGGCCGCGTCGAACAGCGCCAGATGCGCGGTGTCGCCGTTGACGGCGTAGTCGAACGCGTCGCCGCCGACGTCGTAGCACGGTTCGAGGATGCCGCTGATGATCAGGTGTCCGGTCGAGAAGGTGAGGGGCGGTAGCTGCGCGCGGAGCATCTCCGCCGCCAGTTGCATGGGTTGGCGGCGGCGGATCCGCTCGATCGTGTCACTGTAGGCACTACGCGTCATGATCAGTTCGGCGAGCAGGGACGCGACCGCGGCACAGTCGTCGATGCTGTCGTCTCCCAGCGAGCTGTCGGCGACGACCTCCAGCACGCCCATGCGTTCACTGCCGTCGACCACCGGCACCCAGACCCGGACACCGTCCTCGTCGCGGCTGCCTACGCAGGTCGACGCCGTGCTGAAGGCGCGCCCGGCGACGGTGCCGTCGATGTCGACCGGTTCCCGGTCCGGCGCGCTGCCGCCCAGCAGCGGTAGCAGCAGCCGCTGTTGGTGGTCCACCAGGTAGATCACCAGGGCACGCGCGTCCAGCAGGGGTGCCGCCCGCATCGCCATCTCCGGCAGGTCGTCCGGACGCGCGTGGTGTGACTGCCGCAGCAACTGCCGCAGCGACTCCAGACTGCTCACGCTCATCCTCTCCCACCGACCGCCGACCGCCGACCGCCGGACGTCGCGCACGACCGCCGGGCGGCCCTCGCCTGACCGCCGCGCCCCCCAGCGGGCCGGCGGTCACCGGCTCGTGCCGGGTACGCACGGAGCCTGGCCGGCGGCGGCGTGGCCACCGCCCGTCACCGACAGGGTCGCGACTGTCACAGTCCGCGTCGGGCCGTGCATCGCACATACTCGCACACCGCGGCCTGCCGGGACGGGTGGCCGACGCGGCACCCCGGAGCTGACGACGGCCTCCGGCCGGGTGGCGTCGGTGAACGACACCACCCGGCCGTCAGTTCCCGGTGGCAGTCAGAGCCGGCTCCACCGCTGGTTGGTGTTGCCGTGGCAGGACCAGACGATCACGGGAGTCCCGTTGGCCGTGCCGCCGTTGTCGACGTCGAGGCAGAGCGACGGGAAGCGGACGTTGCTCACGGTGCCGTTGCTGTTCGACGTCCACTGCTGGTTGGTGCCACCGTTGCAGTCCCAGATCTGGACCCGGGTGCCGTTGGTCGCGTTGTTGGGCACGTCCAGGCACTTGCCGAGGATCCGCAGCGTCTGGCCGCTCTGGGTGACCTGCTGGTTGGGGTTGCCGTGGCAGTCCCAGATCAGGGTTCCGGTGCCGTTGGCACTGTTCGAGTTGTCCAGGTCGAGGCATCGGCCGGCCGACTCGCTGCGCAGCCGGAACGTGGTGGGGGGCGGCGGGTCGGTGGTGCCGCCGCCGCTGACCCGGTAGACCACCGTGCCGTGGGCGGGGACGCTCGCCGAGATGCCTCCGGCCGTCGTGGAGGTGGCGTTGGTCCACGCCTCACGCAGGGTGAACGAGCTGCCGGTCTTGCCGATCGCCGCCGCGGTGGTGGAGATCGTCGTGGGGGAGCCGCCCTGGTTGAACAGGGCCACCGCGACGTCGCCGTTGGCCAGTCTCTTGGCCAGGATCCGCCGGGTGCCGTCGTGGGAGACCTCGACCGCCTGGCGACCGAGTGGGTCCTGGTTGATGGCCACCAGGTTCTGGTTCCTCAGGATCGCCAACGTGGCCGCGTTCGCCGAGCGGAGGTCGTTGCCCATCATCAGCGGCGCCGCCATGACCGACCAGAGCGCGAAGTGGCTGCGCGCCTCGGTGTCGGTCATCCCGCCGTTGCCCACCTCCAGCATGTCCGGGTCGTTGAAGCCGCCCGGTGCGGCGTAGCCGGCCAGTGGCACGTTGACGTTGACGATGTTCTGGATGCCCATCGGGTAGCCGTTCGTCTGGCCGGTGTTCCACGCGTTGGTGATGTCCTCGGTGGTCCGCCAGAGGTTCGCCACGTCGCTCCAGTCGCGCTGCGGCCCGGTCTTCTCGTGGATGCTGTTCGGGTTGATGCTGTAGACGATCGGCCGGCCGGTGGCGGCCAGCGCGTCGCGCATGATGCCGAACCTCGCCACCTGGTCGTTGATCGTTCCGGTGGGGGAGCACCAGTCGTACTTCAGGTAGTCGACGCCCCAGGCGGCGAACTGCCGGGCGTCCTGGTACTCGTGCCCCAGGCTGCCGGTGGAGCCGGGGAAGGCGTCGAAGTACTGGGCGCAGGTCTGGTCGAGCGGCGCCTGGTAGATGCCGAACAACAGGCCCCGCGAGTGCAGGTAGTCGCCGAGTGCCTTCATCCCGCTCGGGAACCGCTGCGGGTGGGCCCGCAGGTTGCCCTGCGCGTCCCGGTTCGGGTCGAACCAGCAGTCGTCGACGACGACGTACCGGTACCCGAGGTCCCGCAGGCCGTTGTGCACGATCGAGTCGGCCATCTGGCGGATCAGTGTCTCGTCGATGTCGCAGCCGAACGTGTTCCAGGTGTTCCAGCCCATCGGCGGGGTGCGGGCGACGCCGTTGTCCAGCGCCTGCGCCGGTCGCGGGGCGACGACCCCGCCGCCGACGGCGGCCGCGACCGCCACGGCGCCCAGGACGGCGGCCAGCCATCTCCTTGGTCCGGACATGTGTTCCTCCTCGTGGGTGTGCGTCGGTCGGTGGTACGCGGGGTCGCCGAGCCGTCGTACGCCCCGGGCCGGTTGCGCCCGGCCGGCCTGCCGAGCAGGTGGTGGTGTTCGACCCGGCGCTGGGCCGCCCGGCCGGTCACCGGGACACCCGGCGTCGCGGCGACACCGCCGGCGGTGTACCCGTAGCCGGTGGGCTCGGCGCCGCTGGTCCGGCGGGCTCGGCGTCCGGATCGCGGGACGTACGCGGCTCTCCGTACGAACCGGGCGGGCTCGGCCCTGCGCCGAGCCCGCCGGTCAGGAACTTTCGGGCCGTGCCCGCGTCACACCCTCAGCGTTGCAGGGTCAGCAGGCCCGGTCGGTAGGGCAGGAGACCGTAGTCGCCGCCGGAGTTGGGGGCGCGTCCCTGGTAGAGCAGCTGGAGGTTGCAGGGATCGACGGTCATGGTCTGGTCTGCGCTGCTGCGAATCAGTTCGCCGTGGCTGATGTCGTTGGTCCAGGTGGCACCGCTGTTGGCCTTGCCGGCGAAGGGGTTGCTCTCGGTGGCGGCCTGCGGCGTCCACGTACCGCCCAGGCTGGTGGCCGTGAACGAGCGGAAGTAGCGACCCTGCGAGCCGATCGCCTCGACGAGCATGAGGTACCGGTTCTCGCCCCGCAGCCTGTACACCTGAACCGCCTCGAACAGGTTGTTCGTCGTGTCGCTCATGATGGTCGTGTAGGTGGCCCCGAAGCTGCCCGGGAAGTTGCCGATGGGCATGCTGGCCCGGTAGATCTTGCCGTTGTCTCCGGCGAAGAACAGGTACATGTTGGTGTCGTCACCGATGATCGCCTGATCGATCGGCCCGGTGCCGGAGCCGGAGATGCTGCCGGTGAAGAGGGTCTGCTGCGCCGACCACGAGTTCACGTTCGCGGGGTCGGTCGAGGTCCGGTACGAGAAGGCGGTCCCACCCCACTGGTAGGCGAGGACCCAGATGTTCCTCGGGGCGAAGTAGAACAGGCTGGGCGCGACAGCGGCGAAGGGCATCGCGTTCTGGCTGGCCGAGCCCATTTCGGACCAGTTCGAGAAGAGCCCGAAGTTCATCGAGCCCCACCTCGTCCCGGTGTCGTGCGTCGTCGCGTAGACGAGATGCCGGCCGTTGTACGGGGCGTGGGTGAAGTCCTTGAGCGAGACCCATCCCGACCTCGGACTCGCCAGCTGACCCGTCGAGTTCCAGCGGTACGTCGACGGCAGGGCGCAGGTGCCGGGCGGCGGCGTCGTCGGCGGCGCGGTGGTCGGGTTGCCCCCGCCGTCGACGCGGGCGAGTTGCCATTGCTGGTTGGCGCCGTTCCAGTCGTCG